>NZ_JBFTMC010000009.1:0-68948 GCF_056396765.1 Bacillus sp. 05T22 | reverse complement strand
GTATGTAAGGAGATTATCTCATGGGTTATTTGCAAATAGAAGGTGGGGAATATTTGACGCTTACTGATTAATGTTTTACTTTCTACACGATAATTATTAATTGACGAAAAATTATAACAATAATAAAATGAATTACATTGGATAATTTGTTTTGATACATAGAATTCAAGGGGGATTATTATGAAGCCAACATTTTTTGCCCAAAATAGAGAACGATTAACGAGAACATTGCCAGATGGATCGATTACTATTTTATTTGCCGGACAGGCACCACATATGTCAGCTGATGCACACTATAAATTTGTGCCGAATCGAAATTTTTACTATTTAACGGGAATCGATGAGCCAAATGTTATTTTTATTTTAAAAAAGTTTGGAGATAGTGTAGAAGAAACTCTTTTCATTGAAAAACCAGATCCAGTGCTTGAAAAATGGGTTGGTAAAACCGTTTCGAAAGAAGAAGCAGAAAATATTTCTGGTATTAAGAAGGTTGTATATATAGAAAGTTTTGAAGTAACAATTGCGAATACACTTTTCGCAGAAAATGTGAAACATGTGTATTTAGATTTGGAACGTCGTAATTGGAAAGGTACTGAGACGAAGGCGCTAGCATTTGCGAAGCACGTAAGAGAACAGTATCCTCATCTTTCAATTGGGAATGTCTATCCGAACATTTGTGAATTACGAGTGTTCAAAACAGATGAAGAAATTAAAAAAATAAAAGAAGCAATTGCGGTTACTCAAGAGGGTATTTATAATGTGCTGAAACAAGCGAAAGCAGGCATAATGGAATATGAATTAGAAGCGCATTTTGATTTCACATTAAAATCGTCTGGTATTAAATATCATGCATTCGATACAATTTTGGCGAGTGGTAAAAATGCTACTGTGCTGCATTATGAAGATAATGATGCAAAAGTGCAACAAGGCGATTTAGTACTGCTCGATTTAGGTGCTCAAAAAGACTACTACAATGCTGATATTAGTTACACATTCCCACCTAGTGGAACATTCTCTAATCGCCAAAAACAAATATATAATATTGTATTAAAGGCATTAAAAGAAACAACTGAACTTATAAAGCCAGGATTAAAATTCGCTGCATTAAATGAACATACAAAAAAAGTACTGGCAGAAGAATGTAAAGAAATTGGTTTAATTCAAGAAGATGAGGAACTATCTAAATATTATTATCATGGTGTGAGCCATTTCCTCGGTTTAGATACTCATGATGTAGGAACATACAAAGATAGAGTATTAGAAGAAGGTATGGTCATTACGATAGAACCAGGTTTGTATATTGAAGAAGAATCAATTGGAATTCGTATTGAAGATGATATTCTTGTCACAAAGGAGGGGTATGAAAACTTGTCAAAAGATATTATTAGAACGGTTGAAGAGATTGAAGAGTTTATGAGAGAAAATAATGAAAACGTTAAGGAAAGACAAGTTGTTACAAAATAGTAAATGTAAAAGACGCTCAATTTTTGGGCGTCTTTTTATTTTGTTCATTTGGCATCTCCATGTTTTCTCGAAAATCGTCTTATATAATAATCTTGAAAAAGCAAAGAAAAGTATGATAAAGATTACACATTAATGTTAGATGAATGGGTAACAGATAAAAAAGAAATCGATAAGCAGTTAAAAGAAATGACAAAAGGGAAAACAGAAAAAGCAGACGGTAATAAATCTAGTATGGATAATAAAAATACGAAAAAGAATGATGATATGAAAGGCATGGATCATTCCGGTATGGACACGGGTAGTGATAATGAGTCAATAAGTATCATGTAGACAGCAGTAACAAGATCAATGATGAGATTAAGGGGCTTGAGGCTTCGCTTGCGGAGAGGATAAGAAAAACTGATGATGCTTTGGCTGACGAGGTTTAATTCGAGAAGGTTAAATGCTATGGGGTGATCTTAATAACTGTTATTGTAAAAAACAAATATAAACGGGTTATAAAGTTAATAGTTCTAAAATTTAAAATACAAAAGTACGTAAGACAAGTGAATGAATATCGACGTAAAAACGTAAACGTAAAGTAACTCCAAAATATACAATAAAAGTTGATTTTGGAGTTGTTTTTTGTTTACTTCACTTTTTTTCGGCACTCTGTATCTAGGTAAACGCCAACACTCCTTTGGGGTAAGGCGTCTAATTTTAAAATCTTTCGTTAATACAGCCTGATTACAAGCTGTATCCAATGTTTGGGCTATGCCTTTACCAACTCTTCCTCGTCTAGTTTTACTTCCTGGTACTGAGAAGTTAATACTATCTCCAATTTGTGCCTCGGCATACCCTTTTTTAGTAGCTTCTCTAATATAAACTGTATGTGTCTTCATGGATAATTTCCCCCTTAGATATGCTATTTTTGTGTATTTTCTATTAATATTCTTGGTGGATCACCGCATGTCAAAGTAGGAGATAGATTATTAGTGTCATATACATGACTGCTTACTCCCCAACCACTAGGATTTACGTTTCCAATTTAATCAATGTAATCACTTCTTCCTGCAAGAATCAGTTTTTTATGTTATTAGAAGTGAATTCTTCTAAGTTTATCAAATACCTTATATGTAAATAAAATCCCAGGAAATCATAGTTCCTAGGATTTTTTATCAATTTGGTTAAGAAGCATAGCATGATTTAACTTAAATCTTTAAGTAGATTATTTTCCCATGGAACAACACGCAATAGAGTTTTTTTATAATCAAACAAGTACGATACGTAATTAATATTATACTTATCTTTATTTATGAATTCTATATCATTTGCGTTAAAGTGGCTGCCGATACGAAAGGCGTTAAAATACTCGTGCCAATCTGAATAAGAATGTTGTGAAAGTCGTGCAGCCTGTATCATAAAGTTCTTTGCTTCCTGTTTTGATAAATAACCGAGTCTTCTACCGACCCGACATAAACAGATACACCATGCATAATCAAACGCTGCAATTCCGGAATCCGTCAAAATGTGTAATCCGTAATTAGCAATATAAAGTTTTTCATAGTCAGGATTGTCTTTCGATAATTGCTTTCGCGCTGCCTCGGAAAGAGGAGTCAATTGATGGCGTATATGATTAAATTCCTGCCGTGTTCCTTCTTCTAAAAACCAAATGATTTTCTCTTTTAACTCCGTCGAATTTTCGATTTGCCATGTCCATAACACGTTCTTCAAAAAACGTTTCCCAATAAAGCGGTCTCTGATAAGGGTAAATTCATATCGGGTAAAATAGTTTGTAAGGTAAACGCAACTCAAACAAACGGAAGACAGACAGCGGAAATATAGTTCGAGCTGTTTCTCTCGTTTTCTTTTATATAAAACAGGCATTCTGTCTCCTCCTTATGCTAATGTTTTAAGCCTAACGAATTTCCATGCTTCCCAGATAAGTGGGAGTAGGAGAAGTAATGCATATTTAGATGGTAATGGGGTTAAAACAATAAGAATCATAAAGAGCAAATAAACCCAGGTGCGGCTAATAAATAGAAACAAAAAGTATAGCGCATATCTGATAATAAACTTCATATTTATTTCTTGTTTCTGTCTTTTCTCTGGAATTTCAGTGTGAATTCGAATACAGTATGAACGAAATTCGAAGCGTTCCACATAACGCTTTACCACATCCAACGCCCTAGTGGCTACAGTTTCTATATCACCTGATTCGAACGAATACTTCACTATTAAGAATTGTGCGTCCATATGCTCCGGCTCAATCGACAGTAGATGCTCACAGTCCTTGATAGCATCTGCAAACTGCCCGCGGTCATAGTAAATCTGGGCCCGATAAAGTAAACCATCTAGGTCATCCGGGCAAATGGCAAGTATGTCATTGAATGATTGTAACGCACGTTCTTTATTTTCTATGCGCAAATAATAAATGCCCTGCATGCGTAAAAGTTCCGGATCTTCTTGATAAAGCTCGTATGCAAAATTGAGTGCACTTTTTGCTGCTTCTAAGTTATTATTCATAAGTGTGAGCTGGACTTCTTCACGTAAATGAAAATACGCTTCAAAATCTAAATCATCACTTTTCTTGAAAACATCATAACGCATTTCCTTCTCGCCGCTAATTCTCTCTAGCAAAAACTGTACCGTGTCCTCACCATATTCAAATTCTAACGCCTCTCTTTGTTCACTAAAGCGAAATACATTGTCGAGAAGTTCCCAAATCGAGCCGGGGAAATGGTAATGATATTGTAAAAATTCTATTAATCTATCTTGAATCACTGCCGCATGTTCTACGTCCCATATCACATCGGAACTTAATAAGTCTTCCCAATTTTTCGGTTCGATTCGTGCAAAGAAATCGTTATACAGCGTCTCGATTTTTTCCGTAAATGCGTGAACGGGATGTTCTGAAACGAGAGTAGCGGCAAGTTCAGCGTCACCATCCATCCATGTAGGAGATACAGGATGGATATAGGAATTTTCTTCGTTTTCATCTGTTTTTTCTAGTTGAGAGGGAGGTGCGGTCTTCATTTGTTTTGCGCTTTTTATCGCTTTATCAAATGCTTCTCTCAGCCTCTGATATCCTTCAGGATCGTCTTCGGGATGATAGATCTTTAGAAGTTTTGCATAAGCCTTTTTAATAGCTGTGATATTATCGGTAGGCTCAATTTCTAACGTTTCCCAAATGCTCATGAATGACTGATCCACCTTTCAATATTCTCTAAATGCTCTTTTAATATATGAGCGGCTTCTTTCACTTTTTTATCATTTTGCGTTGTGAGCGCATTTTCAAATTGCTGTAACAAGATCGCGACTTTCTGGCGTTCGTCACCGAGTAACTCTTCATAGAGCCGTTCGCCTTTTGCGAGCAGCAATCGGTTTTCGGACCGGTCTCGTGGATGAATTTTAATTTCCTTCAATTCTAGTAGTCTAGCTTCAATTTCTTTTTCTGTAAGATTTCCGGCATTTTGTTGGATAATTGCTCTTTTTTTCTCTCCAGTCGTTGTACTTATTACCTCGACTTCGAGAATGCCATTTATGTCATATGTATAACGAATGTCAATCGCCTCTTGTCCAGCAGGAGCAGGAGGGACTTTAATTTTAAGTTCGCCAAGTTTTAAGTTATTTTTAACCAAGCGGTTTTCTCCTTGATAAACATCGACAAGTATGGAGTGTTGTCTATCATTGACAGTATAAAGTCGTTCCACTCGACTTACAGGAATCGGTGTATTTCGTTCAATAATCGGGAAGAAGTATCCGGATCCTTGTTGTCCATTTCCTAATGCTTGAACAACACTAGTTCCTAACGTATATGGACAAACATCCGTTAAGATAACTTCTTCTAGTGCTTTGTTTCGTTCTTTTAAAGCAACTTGAATCGCAGCACCTAAAGCAACCGTTTCATCAGGATTAATATTCGCATGAGGCATGCGTCCGAACATTTTAGAAATGACGGATTTGATAAGCGGCATCCTTGTCGCCCCGCCAATTAGAATGACAGCATCTAAATCCTTAGGGTTTAGCGACGCATCGCGAAGTGCGCGTTCAATCGGATAGCGAAGCCGTAAGAGAAGCGGGGTTACTAATTTTTCAAATTCACTTCTGTTAATGCGAGTTTCATACGTCTCATTATGAATAACGACTTTCATAATCGCGGCAGGCTCATTACATAATGTAAGTTTGCAACGTTCAGCTTGTGCATAAATTAAAGATAGCGTTTTTGAGTCAAGGGAATCGGAATCGAGTTGGTGTGACTCTAAAAAAAAGGACATGAGACTGTTTGTGAAGTCTTCGCCTCCAAGATAATTATCGCCGGCGATCGATTTAACATCCATCACTCCTTCAAATAATTCTAAAATGGACACGTCAAATGTTCCGCCGCCTAAATCAAATACAAGAAATTTTGTCTCTGCCGCTTCCTGATACAGTCCGTAAGCGATAGCAGCTGCCGTTGGCTCACTAATGAGACGTTCAACTTTTAATCCAGCAATTTCAGCAGCTCGTTTTGTCGCTTTGCGCTGAGCATCGTTGAAATAAGCAGGTACGCTAATGACAGCACCAGTAACCGCTTCGTTTAAATAAGCTTCTGCATCTTGTTTTAAAGATTGAATGATAAAAGATGAAAGTTCTTCTGAAGAAAATGTATACATACCTAACTCGTATTTTTTCTCTGTTCCTATAAATCGCTTAAACGTTGATGCTGTAACGTGCGGATGGGTAATCAGCCGTTCTTTGGCGATGCGTCCGACTAAAACTTCACCGCTCTCGTCAACGCTGATGACAGATGGTGTAAGATATTCGCCAAGTGCATTTGGGATAAGGGCTGCACCATGATCCGTCCAATAGGCTACTAAACTATTCGTTGTTCCTAGGTCAATTCCAATCGTTGCCATAATAATCTCCTCTCGTTTTTACTCTATCATACTATATATTATTATTATTATAATATATAGTATGAGAAAAATGGAATCGTGGGGTTTTATTTCTTGAAGGAAAGAGGGAGAAACAGATAGTTTAGTGGTGTTGAGTTTGTTATAAGTAAAGAGGTATAATTTCATCAGAATGTTTTTACAAACATGGGAAAATTTTATGTAAAGGGTGGTAAAGAGGTCAGATGATAATTGGAATTATATGTTTGATTTTAGGAATAGCGTTAATTTGGATGAGTGGAGGGGGACTTTTATTATTGGTGCCTGGCATTCTGTTTACAGTGGCGGGCGGTGTTATATGTGTGATTTTTAGACGGTTAGAAAAAGAGAGAAGAAGATTAAGGAAGAATGGTTAGAAGTTACATATTGTATAGTTTGTACTTACATAATTAGGCGGAAGCATCAGGTCTAAAACATCTCTTATATTTTATAAATTATAAAAAAGAACCCTAAACTTCTCGTTTTAGGGTTCTAATTATGAAAGAATCGTTATTCTATATGACTAGTTAACAAATAGACAATATATCTATTTTGTCGCTTTTCGTCCTACTAATATTCAGTATAGAGATAAACTGAAAAGGGCAATGAGTACGAGAATGAATAGGATATTGCTAAACATGGAAGCGTCCGCATTGTTTGCAATTCCTAGGAAGCTTTGGCGCATTGCGGAATGGTCCATCATTGCTGCTGTATAGGCGATACCGATTGACATCGCGACATTAAGTGTTAAATTATAAAACCCGATTGCTGTTCCTGTTTTTTCTTTCTCGATTGTTACAGATGCAAGAATCAAGTAATGGTGCATACATGAATGCAAATGAACTAGAGAATAGAACCATAGATATGACGAATACTTTTAAACTGAACAATTACATTACAAAGATTTGTAATGACATAATCGAAATAGAGCCCTGTTAATATTAACAGGGCTCTTGTAGAGTTTATGCCTTTTTTCCAAAAATGTTATAGAATCCACCGATTAACAGTGCCAAAGTAGAAAATAAATAAAAGGGTATCATACTTCTACAACAAATAAACATACCAATTGCGGATAGTATCATTAATATTCCAGCTTCTTTATGCGCTCTCTTCGCTCTTATGTATCCATAAACTCCTACAATAGCAGAAAATATTCCTGTATAGCCTATTATGCTATACAGATTAATTGATCCTGAACCATATTCAAAATCCCCAATGAAGATAGAAAATAGCGAACTAAATATCCCTAAAATTATACCGATAAACGCTACAGTATCTTCACCTGTTCTTCCCAATATAAATCTCCACCCTACATTCATATATATTTTATTTCCGTAATACAATTATCATTCATATTTGTTAACAACTCTTAACTCATTTCGAGATGTATCATAATAATGAATATAACCTGTTTCCAATTTTATTTTTTTCTGTTTATGATAGGAAATACTTACTTCTAGATTTTCAGACAGTGCCCCGCACACTTTTAAAATAAAAATTATCATATAACATCAAGAAGTAATGAGGGACTATAGCAAACAATTAGTTCGAATGTACAAACTCATTCTAATTATAGCAAAAGAACTAAGAATTGGAATCTTGGTTCTTTTGCTATATACTATCTCTTCATAAAATCAATTTTCTCAAATACTTCTTGTATTTCTGGTTTTAATGCGTATGCCATCAATTATTCCTCCCTAAATCTAATCTCAATGTCATATTTATCTTTTGTAGTTGAAGTTTTCCAAATAATAAGTTACATTTTTAAAGTTCAAGCAACTTTATGACAGTAAAAAAAGGGGAGAAATATTGTTATTATGCCAAAAATGAAATGGAAGAACTATGTATATTATTTTGTTATTCTTATACTTCTTGGAACAGCAGTAACAGTCGAACCAGCTATCTCTAAAGCTGAGGAATCTGATGTTAATATTACATTATTGGGTACTGCAGATATTCATGGTAGATTTATGCCTTGGGATTATGCGCTTGATGGTGCAAATATGAGTGGAAGTTTAACGCAGCTTTATACGGTTATAAAGAAGGTACGTCAAGAAAATCCAAATACCATATTATTAGATGCTGGGGATACAATTCAAGGAAACTCAGTAGAATTATTCAATGATAAGCCACAATCTCCAATGATGGTAGCGATGAACGCAATGGGATATGATGCTTGGGCATTTGGAAATCATGAATTCAAYTTTGGATTAGATACATTGAAAAAAGTTAGTGAGCAATAYAAGGGAAAGACGTTAGCAGGAAATATTTAYAAGGARAATGGAGAGCGTTTTCTTCCTGCATATACGATTGTTGAAAAAGGTGGAATTAAAGTTGGGATTATTGGCATGAATACACCAATGATTAGTGATTTTGAAAAAGGGACAGATCATTTGGCTGATTTAGTGGTGAAAAATCCAGTAGAAGAGACAAAAAAGGTAATTAAAGAATTAGAAGGTAAAGTAGATGTAATGGTAGGGGTTATGCATATGGGACTAGAAAATGAGAATGGAATCCCTGGTACTGGGGTTCAAGATATTGCGAATGCTTGTCCGGAAATAAGCGCTATTTTTGCAGCTCATATGCATAAACTTGTTAAAAAGGAAGTTGTAAATGGTGTTATTATTACAGAACCAGATAAATATGGAACACATATCTCACGTATTGACCTTACTTTTACAAAGCAAGATGGGAAGCTGGTTTTAAAAGATAAAACAGCTACCGCTTTACCTGTAAAAAATGCTGATGGAACAACGGTATTATCTGATCCTACACTTGAAGCAACACTAACATCTTTTCACGAGTATGCGAGAGGAGATGCAAATGTTGTAGTCGCTCAATTAAAGGGTAGAAATCTTGTTCCTGAAAATGAAATAAAGGGTATTCCAAGTGTGCAAATTCAAGAGACACCTTTATCAGATTTTTTTCATGAAGTCATGCTCTATTACAGCAAAGCAGATGTAGTAGCCCATCAAATTGATAACGATTATGCCCGTTTGGATGTAGGTCCTATTAAGAAGAAAGATATTGCGTATAATTACCAATATGCTTTGGGAGAAATAACAGTATATAAGATAACTGGGAAAGATTTAAAAGACTACATGGAATGGGCGGCAGGGTATTTGAACTCATCTCGTGCCGGAGATGTAACAGTTAGCTTTGATAAAACCCGCCGTGCGTCTAAATACAGTACGAACGATTTCTTTGGAGGCGTAAAATACGAAATTGACTTAACAAAACCATATGGAAGTAGAATTACAAATTTACGATCTATTCGTACAAATAAACCAATCAAAATGAGCGATGTTATGACGCTGGGAATGAATGCATATAGAATGGAGGCTCTTCAGGCAAAATGGGGAGCTTTAGAGGGACGTAAGTTTGAACAAATTTGGTCATCTAAACAAGAGAATGCATTCGGAGAAACAGGTGGAACCATTCGTAACCTTGCTATTACATATTTAAAAGAGATAAAGAATGGTGTATACACGCCCAAAGTTATGCATAATTGGAAAATTACCGGTGTAGATACACATTCTTCAGAGCATAAGGCTGTAGTGGATCTTGTAAATATAGGAATTTTAGAAATTCCAAAAACAGAAGATGGAAAATATACAAATATTGCATCTATAAATACTAAAGATTCAATTACAAAAGAAGAGATTGTAGCACTCTCTCAAAAAGCTAATATTAATCCGAATCAGTTTAATCATGTAAAAACAAAAGGTGAATTTTATAAAAAACTAAATAGGATTATTAAAAAAATATAAGAAAAATCTGGTTCTGTTGCGAAAAAAGGTTCTGTTGCAAAGTTTTCGAAACTCAAGTACACTTTGGAAAAAGATGAACGGGAGCGGGATATTTTAAAGGAAAACAATTCAAACAAGCTACTATTGTCGTTTTTCTTTAAGCTTTCGCGATGTAACTGAAATACTGAAGGAACGTGGGGTGTCTGTTCACCCAACAACCATCATGCGCTGGGTTCATGAATATGGTAACTTGATCTATCAAATATGGAAGAAGAAAAAGAAGAACGTTCACTAATCTAAATAAAAATAAACTTGTGCCGCTAATTATTGCACTTTTTATCCTTACTACTGCATTAGCGAGTATTTCCGGATTCATGCAAGAAATAACTAATCCAAAATGAATTAGACACACTTTCCAATCTCTTGGGAGAGTGTGTCTATTCGACTTTCTCTTTAAGATTTATTTAATCAGTAAAACCTTTTCTAATTTCTCGGTTTTGGTGCAAGAAATCTATTTAAGTGGACATATTCCTTGTGGGTGGAATGGAAAGTATCCAGAAGGAAATATATTTATATACTAGGGAAACAATAGATGATTCAGCTCTGAAGCGTTTTATATATTATCTATATGATATGGGGGATTATCCAAAAAAAAGTTAGATTATTTCAAACTGTCGGATTAAAAACAGGGAAATTCGAAAATGGAAAGTTGTATTAGCTAGGTAGAGTGAGAGGGATAAACACAGGGGCGTATATGTCTGAAGGGTTTGCTACAAAATAGAAATGAACTAAAGGAGATTGCATAATGGTAATAAATGATGAAGTTTTTGGAGAACTTGATTATCAGTATAAATGGCTAGGATACAGAACTGTAAAGTTTTTAGGGAAGGACATCGAGATAGCATTATTAGTAGGAGGTACAGAAGATGGGGAGTTTGATGAAGGACAATATGCAGCATACAACTCATTAATACATAATTGGGAACAAATCCAGCATAGCATACTACATTCAATTTTAGATTATTATAAACAAAAACGGCATGAACTCGGTTATGATGTTGCGTTTAATGAAGAATATCCATTAATTGAGACAGTTGATCAATTAATAGAACATATAATATTAGTAGGTATTTCTGTTCCATATGACTTTTTTCGCGAAGGACGTGATATCGGAATATCATTTGACTGTTCGTGGGATGAAGAAAATGGTTTAGGAGTTCGTCTTATAAATGAAAAAGTAGATGAAATAGGCTATCAAGATGTTGCGGTTTAAATATCACTATTTGCTAGGAATACACATAAAAGATTGGTTTGTTTGGAGGTTAATAGAAAAAAGCAGGGGTAAATACTAGAAATCTCTGCTTTTTTTATGGATAAATGAAAAAATTAACCTTGAAAATTATTTCTATCGTATATAGATGAGATTAATAGAATTGAGGCTTCGCTTGCTAAGGGAGGGGATGTAAGGAGAATTAAGGAAATCAATAAAGAAGCCCTTAAAAATGTGATGGTGGAAGCAGCAAAAAAATCAACCACCATATACTGAAGATTTAGTAATGAAGAAAAAAATCATTAGAATCTGGTAGAAGAGGAGAAATAAAAAAGATAAAGGAGATGATTTCATGGGATTAAAAAAATGGCTTTTTTCTGGTGAATCTTTAAATGAAAAAATTTTTATTGAAGTTGAAAGGTTATTTGGATTTAAACTCCCTGATGATTATAAAAACTGTATAATGGAAAATGATGGAGGGTTTCCAGAACCTAATACCTTTGATTGTGATGATGGAAGAATTGAAGCTGTTTTCAATGCTTTGATTAGTTTTACCGATGAAGATTTAAATATAAAAATGTTTTCTGAATTTTCATCGCAAAAATTAATTCCTTTTGGTAGAGATCCTTTTGGAAATTTACTATGTTTTGACTATAATGACAATGCTGACTCGCCTAAAGTTGTTTTTTATAATTGCGAAGAAACTGGAAGTACATTAATTACCCCAGTATGTCAGTCATTTACAGATTTATTAGATAGATTATATTCTTAAAAATAAAATGAGCACTAACAAAAAGAAAAGTAGGTGGAATTTTAGTGATACAATTTGAGTATTCATATAAACCACTAGCAAGTGAAGATATTAGGAACTTTGAAAATAAGTATGGTGTAACATTACCAGATGACTATAAAAAATTTTTATTACATAGTAATGGTGGTAAACCTGTTAAAAGAAGGTTTAAAACAGTTGATGGGACGATTACAACTTCAATTATGTTGTTTTTCCCAATAGCAGAAGAAACAGAATCAAATTTGCAAAGCTTTTATAATCAATATAATTTAGGTAAAATAGTTCCATCTAATTTGCTACCTATAGGCATTGATCCAGCTGATAGCTTGATATGCTTAGACATTGATGGGGATGGCAAAATCTACTTTTGTGACATGGATTATTTTGAAGAAGACAATGAATTAAAAGATGAGTATGTTAAATTAGTTTCAGAGAGTTTTTTGATGTTCCTTAATAACTTATATATATCATAAATTAACAAGTATGATGGTGGGCACTTGATAGGAACCCAATTCCATGGATCTGGTGATATTGATAATTTGTGAATACAAATATTAAAATGAGAAGCCACAAGATGAAAAATCAAAAGAACAGAGGATTAAACAACTCTCTTCTAGCTATTTTATTTAGTTGTACATATAATATTATTTATTATTAAAAAATAGAATAATCTAAATTCCCCCCTAAGCAAGCTCACTTGTTTAGGGGCATTTTTATGAAAGACGGAAAAAGTAAATGGTGGGTCAGCAAACAAAAACTATGATTAGGGCTATGCAAATAAAGAGTGTTGAAGTTCTTGAAGGATTAGCTAGTAGAAGATAAATTGAAATGAAGGGGGACTTGTTTTGGATAAAAAAAGTGTAAACAAAGCAATAAGGAATGCAATTAAACTTGGTGATGCTCATGAAGTCAAACAATTAATAGGTAATGAAAAAGAAATTTTGAACATAATGACTTCATTTGGTACATGGTTACATGTAGCAGCAAAGAAAGGGCCCCTTGAAATAGTTAAGTATCTCATTGAAAAAGGTATAGATATTGATGCTAGAGGTGGTAYATTYGATGCTTCTGCRTTAAATKTGGCAGCAGGAGCKGGGCAWTTGGAGATAGTAAAATATCTAATAGAGGTTGGTGCAGAATTAGATGTGAGCTTAGCAAAAAGGAATCCATTATTTGGAGCAATTTATGGTGGGCATAAAGAAGTAGCCGAGTTTTTAGTAGAAAGAAAGGGTTATTTACTTTWCAACCACTTAGATCTAACCAATTCTTTTTCTTCAAATAAGTTACATAAGTTGTTCTTAGTTAGTTCAAAACACACTAACCAAAAATCTTTTTGCCACTTTGAACAGTCTTCCTCGTAATCCATAAGCATCTGAAGCATACAGTATGAATCAGATGGCTGAATATCAATCATATCATTTTTAAAAAATAAAGCTGTAAGACCATGTTCAATAGATAGCAAGCAATTTTTATGAAATGAAATTGCAAAGTAAGCATAGTTGTCCTTCGTATAGTTAGGTAAAATCTCAAATGTAGGAGTTCCTAAATAAGGATGGATTTCTTCCATACTATTAAAAGTAATAGGGCTAAAGGAATGGTCATTTACATTTTCATTATATATTTCGTATCTCATTAAATCTTTGAATTGCAATTCAAATAGAGCATTTAGTATATTTTCATAAATAATATCAAAGTGTTCCTTTAAATAACATAGCGTATTATAAGCTTCTTTTGTTAAAGGTTGATTATTTTCTAAATACCCATCTATCTCAATGTTTTTTTGTTTAAAAAACGAAATGGAACAATTTACGTTTATAGACCTATCCCAATAGTCGCATTCTTTGGAAAACTTAAAATTGTCTACTTTGTATAACACCATTCACACCTACCTAATTAAATTTTGTTATTCATAATTAACGCCCTCTTATTAGCGAAGTTGAATATGTTCCCCGACTGTTTTTATTATGGCACAATCACAGCGTAGGGTGTAGTATAATTGTAATTAATTCACAAAAACGAAAAGTATTTTTTAGTCTTGAAAAATAGCTGTAATCCTTATAACCTCCATCAAAAATAAATAACATCCCTTTAAATACTAAATCCAAAGCGTACAACGGTGTAAATTTTTAAACGTATTAGTATGAATAGGGAAACAATTTTTAAGGAAGAACTTTTTTGGCAAAATAAATGGGTTGACCAATACTAATTTTCTATTCTAGAAAGAGAGTGTTTTAGTAKAAAATAAACCTTAGTACCAAATAACATTTCTTGAACCTCTCACAACTAAAGACATGAGAGGTTCAAAATGTTTATTGTAGATATTAAATGAAGTTAAAATATTTATAAAAAAGATTTCAAGAAGGGAATTCTATATCGAATAGCAGAAAGAAAAGATACTAGATTTAAAGCAATGAAAAGCATAATGTGCCCCCATTCTTTCATAGTATGATTGCAAATCGATAAAGAATGGGGGGATACATATACTCATTAATTAAAATGATAACTATTTAATGGAAAGTAGCAGAACGAAATAAATATAAAAGAACATCTTTTTCATTGAGATGTTCTTTTTTTCCTTATACCTAAATTAATTCTTTTGTTATATTATTTCGCTTCATCTTCAGGAATTAAAAAGCTTATATCATACTCATCTAACTTCTCAAGTAATGCTTCTCCATCGATTTTCAATAAATTCATATGAATATTAAATGGTATAAATCCAGCACGTTTATTAACTCGATACAGCCGTTGTCCTTTTGAAGGTATAGAGGCGATATATCGATCTTCAACATCATCTTCCATCACGATTCCTAAATACTTTTGCCCCTGGATTGCATAAGGTAAAACACCTAATACATCCTCCAAAGCGATTTTTACAGGATATTTTGGATTGTTAATAATTGTAATGTATTCTTGTTCTAAAATGATGGCTGGTTTTTTCGTAAGCATTTTTTGGATAACTTTCCAAAGAGCAATTAGTACAACGAATGCAAGAGCTCCAAATAAAAATCCAACTATGAAATTAGGCTCCTCAGATGAAAATGCATACATAACAATAAAGAGAAACATCACTTCAACTACCAAAGTCAAAAAAAATAATCCGACTACTTTTCTCTTTGACTCGTAAATATCATATTTTCTCATACGATTCCCCCCACTCATATAAACCCACTTTGATTTTCTAACATATTCGTCATTGCTATGCAGAACCGAAAGCAAAATGCCTATCCTATATAAATTGAAAAGTTTATGTGCCTTTTCAATTTATATAGATGATCTATTTCGCCCAACAGGACTGCAACATACAACATACATTTTCGAGGCGGCGATGTTTTAAATCTTCATCTGAAATACAAAATCCAACATTTTATTTTTGGGTAAATCATTTTGTGTGTTTCTTCGCTATGTAATTCTGCTAAATTTAATTGAGTGATAAAATGAAGGGGATGCCCTTTATATGTAGGATACATAAATGATGCGGGCAAATCAGGAGTTCATCCCATTTTCGAACACCGCCAATAACTCTTCTTTCATATGTGTTAGTTGATACTTGTCAAGCAATGTCCCAATATGTTATTTCATAAAAAACGCCTTGTGCAAAAATTAGTACCTATACATCATATCATGAAAACACTCATCACTTACTTTGTTTATCTCTAAACCAAATTTTCAATGATTGTTTTAAATAAATATAAAGTTTTTAAAAGAAACAAATGTTCGTATGTAGATTGATATGATATACTAATAATGTAAATATATTCCGTATTTTTGTATCTGAAATTTCAGATATGCGAGAGAATAGGTATTATCATATGTATATGGTATAACGATGAGTTTATAAAAGAACTAGGGAGGCAGAGAAGATGGCAGTCAGTACACATCAGTTGTTTCAACACCTTAATATGACAGGAGCACAAGAAGAATTAGCATTCCGTTACTTGCAGACGAGGGATGAAGAAGTTTTAAAACATATAGAACAAACAACCATTTGCGAAAATAAGCGTAGTGATTTTGCTTGGCAGTTCACAAATGACTTTAGGAAAACGTATAAGCAAGATCCAGTGTTTTTTCGGTTATTCTATCATTTACTTGAAGATCAACTGTTGAATGTTCTTCTCGTGCGTTTTTCATATATGAGTTTTCCAGATATAAAGGTTTATTTCGAAAAAAGCGGTCTTTTATTCGATAGACTTGTAGTATTTGCTTGTAAGTATTTAACGAATCTTTCGCGTTCTGTAAATGAAGCGGATGTTTTTCTTAGACAATTAATAAGGGAAAATCCGAAGTATATAGAAGAACAGTTGCAAGTTATAACAGGTCAGCAAAAATTACTTTTGCTTCTAGTTATGTTAGATGCAGATTATGAGAGATTTCTTCCTTATCGTTCTTTACTTGAAGAAGAATTGCAAGAGCATGCGGAGTATATATTGAGGCTAAGCGGTGCAGAAGACAAGGTTGAAGCAGCTCAAAAGTACGTTCGAGGCGAATCTGTTAGTAAGGTGTTTGCCGGGTCATCTTTACCTGACTTTACTTGGCAGCAAATTTTTCGTATGTATCCGCATTCGGATGTTGCAAGAAGATATATGGAATTGTTAGTGAAATGCTCTGTTAAAAATTTTATGAATTATGCAATTTCACATGTTAGCCATACTCTTGAACAGTCTGGAAATTACAAAAAAACAAAAAGTTTTGATACACAATTGTATGAAACAATCCGAGATTTGTGTGAGCAATTCGGTATTTCAGAGGAAAGATTTTTCGCATATCGCCTTACGCAACATCATTTAGGTGTTGTTGATTTTGATCGCGTATATGAATACCAATTGTTGCTTCGTATGGTGGAAGAGCAACCGGAATTTGTGCAGCGTACACTGCAATATTTAAGTCAAAGTCATTACCTTTTTGTATCAATGCTTTTAGCGGAAAAAGGGTACGAGTTACATAGAAACAAAGTACGTGAAGAGTTTTTAACGGTTGTCCTTCAAACAAAATCATCTGACATACGTGGTACATATCGTGACTATTTATTAGGCAATTTATCATTTGAGGATATGAAGCAACAGTTCGAAAGTTTGAAGTATAGAAATAATTACTGGAGAATGCCTGTTTTAGAAATTGCGCTTCTTTGGGATATAGAGGAAGCGGCAAAGAGAGAAGCAGTTCTTACGCTTCAACTCGGGAAAACCTATAACTATAGTTTATACGAACTTCTGCAGCGCTATGCTGCTATGGAGAACTCGCCAGAACAGGTGCTGGAAGATCTGCTTTCCTACGGTTTATCGATGGAGAAGCTCGTTTTTTATTCCATTGAACAAGCTTCCGGGCATAGTGAGAAACGAAATAAGGCGACGGAGGCACTCGTTCGTTTGTTTGTAAAAGAACGAGCGTATGTGACAGAGAAATTTCCTGAGTATTCTGCAGATGAACGGATTTTTATTTTGGATGAGTTGGCAAAGGATAACGTAGTTCAGACGCGTAATCTTCTCATTCAAAGCCTTGGGGATTCCTCTAAAAAGGTACGTACCGCTGCCGTAGAACTTCTTACAAAAGATACGGAGGCTGCAGAAGATGTAGCAAATGAATTAAATCATAGAAAGAAAGTTGTACGCGAAAATGTAATGCAAACACTTTTATATTATAAAACTGACAAATATACAAAGCTTGTACAGGAAGCTTTACAAGAAAAGAAAAACGCTTCTTTGACGGAGAAGTTTGCTCCATTGCTTGGAGAAGGAGACTTAGAAGGAGCATCAGGAAGTATAGAAGCTCTTTGCATGCGTATTTTAACGCCGCAAAAAAGGAATGCACTTGTGCAGTGGCTCGGATTTGAACCGCAAATCCGCCTTCGTGATTCTGATGCAATTGCAGATGCAATGATTCCTCTTGCATATTTTCAGCAGTACGTATCAGATTCTGTCATTGAGAAGAAGGAAGCTGCAGAAGTAATAGGTGCGGCTCTAAACGAACAAGATTTAAAGGAAAATATACAAGCAATCTATCAGCTTTGGGTTTCTCAAGGCGCGGAATCGAAGAAACGCGGTATTCTTTCGTTGTACGGTATTTATAGTGATGACGAAATGGCGTTGCAGCTCAAAAAGCAGATTGATGAGTGGGCACTTGGCATGCGCGGAGCGATTGCTGCTGCAGCTGTTCAGGCGCTAGCGTTGTCCCAATCACATATTGGACTAATGTCTATCCATGCGATGGCATTTAAGTATAAACATAAGCAAGTGCGTAATGCTGCGAAAGAAGCGCTAAGTCTCGCTGCGAAAACGCGTGGTATAACAGAGGAAGAATTAGAAGATCAGCTTGTCCCAGACCTTGGTTTTAATAAACGCGGTGAAAAGACAATTGATTACGGCAGCAGAACATTTACTGCCTATTTAACTCCAAACTTGAAAATTGAGCTGAAAACGGGAGAAGGAAAACGAATAAAGTCGCTTCCGAAACCAAATGCAAAAGATGATGCGGAAAAAGCTGAGGAGGCTAAGGCGGAGTTATCCTCTATAAAGAAGCAGCTCCGAACTATGATTACGATGCAAACGCAGCGTCTTGAAACAGCACTTTCTCTGAATTGCTATTGGTCTCAAAATACATGGCAGTCTCTGCTTGTAGAAAATCCAATTATGCAGCAGTTCGCTATCTCCCTTATTTGGGGTGAATATAAGGAAGGAAAGTTGCTTGCGATGTTCCGCTATATGGAGGATGGCACGTTTAATACGATTGAAGAAGAAGAGCATGAACTTACGCCAGAAACTGTTATCGGTCTAATCCATCCGCTAGAATTGTCAGAAGAGGAACGAGAATTATGGAAGGAACAGCTAGAAGATTATGAGATGGATCAGCCATTTCCGCAAATTGACCGTGAAGTATTTCAGGTGAAGGACAATGAGGAAGTCACTGTAGAAAGGTTTGCTGGTATCCAAATTAATGGCCGTTCGCTGTTTGGTAAGATGACGAAGTACGGCTGGAGTCGTGGATCGGTTCAAGATGCTGGTGTATATTATACATTCTATAAAGAAGATACTCGCGCCGGGCTAGGGGCGGAGCTTGCGTTTGAAGGGGCACCGGTTGGGTATGAAGTCGAGGATGATGTGTGCGTTTTTGAAATTCAATTTTACAAAGCAGGCACGGTGAGCCGCGGTTCGTATGACTACGACGAAATTGATCATGAGAGACGCGTTTTACCGAAGCAAGTATCGGAACGCTTTTTTAGCGAAATTTTATATGATATAAAACGGGCAACAGAATCGAACCTTGGCCGTGATGAAAACTGGCGCAGTAAGCGATAAGAAAGGAAATGACATATGCAGTCTATTAAACCATTAATGGAAGAATTATATGAAATAGAATTGAATGCGTTAGAAGCGAATGATTCGTTTCCGAAACCACCTAACTGGCGATTGTCACCGCGTGCCGTTCGTACGTTTATTATCGGACAAGAAGAACCGCTTCTTTTGGAAGGAAAAGAAGTGGAAATTAGTCGTAAGTTTTATGGTAATGATGTGCTTGTAGAACGAGCAATTGTCACATTAGCAGGAAATCGCGGACTTATGCTAATCGGCGAGCCGGGAACAGCAAAAACGATGATAAGCGAGCTGCTTTCTGCTGCGATATGCAGAAATAGCCGCAACACTGTGCAAGGAACAGCTGCTACGATGGAGGATACGATTAAGTACTCGTGGAACTATGCACTTCTTCTTGCGAAAGGGCCTGTAAGAGAGGCGCTTGTGCCAGGACCTCTCTTCGTTGGTATGGAACAAGGGATATTAACTAGATTTGAAGAGTTGACGCGCTGCCCGCAGGAAGTACAGGATTCGTTAATTAGTGTTTTGAGCGACAAAGTGCTGAACATTCCAGAGTTTGGGGAGCAAGGAATTCTTACAGCTAAGCCTGGATTTAATATTATTGCGACGGCTAACACACGAGATCGCGGTGTGAATGAAATGAGCAGTGCATTGAAGCGTCGTTTTAATTTTGAAACGGTGCATCCAATTAAGGATGTAAAGCTTGAAGCAAAAATAATAGAGTCACAAGTAACACGCTTATTAGGAGCATCAGGTATCACCCCAAAAGTGGATGAAACGGTTGTTCAGCTGCTAGCGACTGTTTTTCATGAACTACGGGAAGGTGTAACTGCTGAAGGAAAACGAATTGATCAGCCTTCTTCCGTAATGAGTACCGCAGAAGCAGTATCGGTATATTATCAAAGTGCAATGGACGCGTACTATTATGGAAGCGGACAGGTGAAGATGGATGCACTTGTTCGATACTTATCCGGAACGATTGCGAAAGAAAACAAGGAAGATTTAGAAAAGCTGCGCAGTTACTTTACAAGCATCGTTAGGGCGCGAGGTCAAGTAGGAGGAGAGGTATGGAAGTCGTTTTTCGAAGCTCGCAATCAGCTGAAGTAAATACATTGTTTCAAAGAGCTTACAATTTAAGCAACAACGTCGTATATGTGCCGATTCGCCATCATAGTCCTGCATGCTCTTTTCATGTACAAAAAATAGTTGAATTATATAAACCGGATGCGATTCTTATAGAGGGATTGATGGATTGTAACTCCCTTATTCCGCATATCGTGAGTGCAGAGAGCGAGACTCCGATTTGTATATATTGCAGTTATGATGATAAAACGGATGTGCTTGAAAGAGGAGAAAGTGGAAAGTACCGTGCGTACTATCCCTTTCTCGACTATTCACCGGAACTTGTCGCGCTACGGGAGGGAGCTGCACAAAGCATTCCTGTTTCATTTATTGATCTTCCCTTTAAGGAATATTTGTTTGTAACGAAAAACGAGGAAGAGCGCGGGAAGTATGACGAGCAATATTTCCGGCACAGTCAATATGTCCGTATGCTTTCGGAAAAAACGGGGTGCCGAAGCTTTCATGAATTTTGGGATAAATACTTTGAGTTGCAAGGCTTTCATATGACAAGTGAGGAGTTTGTCCATCAGCTCTTCGATTATTGTTATTATACGCGCGCGGACTATACGCAGGAGATGCTGACAGAAGACGGTTGCGAAGCCAGGGAGATACACATGGCAAAGGAAATTGAAAAAGCGCGTAAAGTGTATGACAAGGTGCTCGTTATTACCGGAGGCTTTCATGTGAAAGGGCTTCTTGAATTGGAAGGGAAAAAGAAACAGCTGTCCAAAAGCCCATTATCTAAAACGTATGCCAAAAACTACCTTATGCCGTATTCCTTTTTGGAAAGCGACCAGACGCGCGGTTATGAAAGCGGTATGCCTGCACCTGCTTTTTATCAACATATTTGGGAGAACAGGGACGAGGCGGCAGCTGAGCAATTTATGATACGAATTGCTAGACAGTTAAAAACAGAAGGTATATCAATGGCAGATGAGATTGAAGCTGCGCGAATGATACGTGAACTTGCACTGCTTCGGGGAAAGATGCAGCCTGGGTTGTATGAGCTGATGGATGCGGTGCACAGTGCATTTGTTAAAGGAGAGATATCTTCGGCAGATAAACCTTTGACGCTACTTCAGACGAGTCTGCAAGGGACGAAGCGCGGAAAATTGTCAAAAGAAGCGGATGTGCCGCCGCTCGTGCATGATTTTCGTGCTTCTGTTCGTTCGTTTCGTCTTCCGGCGCGTTCTACTGTACCACAGGAGACGATTCTTGACATATATAAGAAAGAAAGGCACTTGCGTTTAAGTCAATTCTTTCATTGCCTCGCTTTTTTAGGAGTTCCGTTTTGCGAGAAGCTGCGCGGTCCAAACCTAGCTAGAAAGCAGAATATTAATCTTATGCGAGAAACTTGGAAATATCGTTTTTCAGCACAAGTAGAAAGTGCTCTCATTGATTTATCTGTGTATGGCGGAACGGTGAGAGAAGCCGCGCAGGAAATGCTAAGAGCAAAGCTGTATAAGGCGAAAGGGCGTGCGGGAGAGGTGGCCCTTTTATTGCTAGACGCCTACTTAAGTGGTTTATTTTCCGAGTTCGCTATGTACAATCAGTTTATAGATGAAGCTGTGCAAGAGGATGGAGATTTTGCTTCTATGGCAGATTGTGCTTACTATTTATCACAAATAGAAAAAGCAGATCAGCAGGCGGATAGTGCTAGACATAAAGCGCTTTCGTTATTTTCTGTTTTAGATGGGGGCGAACCAGCAATTATTGCGGAAAAGCTTATCGATTTGTATACGCTGCAGCCTGCGGACCAGCAATTTATTGAAGCATTGGAGCTTTATTTGCAAAAGGAAAAACGAGAAAGCCAAGTAGAGGGAGCGGTATTTGGGCTGTTAACTTCTTTAGGGAAGCGGAAAATCGATGAGGTAATGCAAGTAGCAGAAGGGTATTTTTATGGAAGTGGCGATATGCAAAAGCAAGCTCCGATATTTTTGAATGGTTTGTTTGCTGGCGCAAAAGATATCTTTTTATATAACGAATGGCTGCTTGGCGGGATGTCCCATGTCCTAGAAGAACTTGATGAAGAGATGTTTTTACAAGTGTTGCCGCATTTACGCCTCTTGTTCAGTCAATTCACGCCGCTTGAGGTGGATACGATTGCTAGACAGATTGCTCGATTATATGGAGCCACAGAAGAAGTGATAAAAGAAGAAGCAATTTCCGAAGAGGTGCTGACGTATGCAATACAGTTAGATCAGAAAGCGCGGGGAATTTTAATGAGACGGGGGCTAGAAGATGGAGAATAACATTTCTTTAAATCGCTGGCGTCTTGTTCTTGGGAAACATGCGGATGACCAAATCACATTTCAGGAAGAAGATCCTGCATACAGAGAAATGGATGATGTGCTGGAGTTTTTGTACGAGAGAGAACGCGGAGAAGAACGCGGTGGATCCCTAGATCCCTCTCAGCTAACAGTGCCGACTTGGATTTCGAAAGTGCGGGAGTTATTTCCGAAAGAAACCATTGAAATTATGGAAAATCATGCGCTAGAAAAGTATGAATTAACAGCTCTATTGCAAGATAAGCAAACGCTTGAAAAAATGGAGCCGAATATGAATTTATTAAAATGYATTTTACAATTTAAAGATTATGTAAAACCGGATGTATTGGACACAGCTAAACGTATTGTAGCGAAAGTCGCTGAGGAGTTGCGTCGTAATTTAGAGCAAGAAGTGAAGCACGCATTAAGCGGTAGAGCGGATCGAAATCGTTCTAGTCGCGTACGCACGATGCGCAACTTTGATTTTAAGAAAACGATTCGAAAGAACTTGAAGCATTTTGATAAGGAAACGAACACCATTCATATTGAAAAACCGTACTTTTATGCTGCCACGAAGCACGTTAGCCCATGGCGTGTGATCCTCGCAGTAGACGAGAGCGGAAGTATGATTGATTCTGTTATTCATAGCGCAGTTATGGCGGGTATTTTTGCAAGCTTACCGACGATTAAGACAGATTTGTTCATCTTTGATACAGATGTTGTTGATTTAACGGATCGTATTGACGACCCGGTGGAGACGCTTATGAGTGTACAGCTTGGGGGAGGAACATATATTGCTCAGGCGCTGCGTTACGCAACGAATAAAATCGAGATGCCTCATAAAACAATTGTCGTGCTTGTAACGGATTTATATGAAGGTGGCAGTTACAATGAAATGTACCGAGAAGCGATGAAGATTGTAGAATCAGGGGCAAAGTTGATTGTGCTTACTTCTCTTGATCCGACTGCACAGCCTTTTTATGATAAACAGGCAGCAAAAAAAATGGCGGCGCTCGGTGCTCATGTAGCGGCACTAACACCAGGGAGGTTGGCACAATGGATCGCAACAATCATTTCTTAAATGTTCTTTCCTCTATTGATGAAACATACTTAATCGCCATGTCCAACAAAGGAACATATAAGAGAGCAATGAAGGATTTGGCCGTTGTATCAAATGTCAAAATGGACGTAGAAGAGGGTGCAGTGCAAATACATCTTGATGACGGAATTACTGTAACGTTTACGGGTGATATACGCAGTTACTCTTGTAGTTGTGAAGCCCGTTCGATTTGTAAACATGTCATTATGGCTCTGTTAGAAGCAAAGAAGATGTACGAAGGTGAAGAGAACATAAAAGTTGATTTCTCTGCTCTTTTGAATGTGGACGTTCGCAATATTGTCTCCGAAAAAATGTGGGCTGAAATAATGTTTCGCGAAACATTTCAGCAAAAGTTTGTTTTAGAAGAAGAGGGGGCTTTAATTGCGTCCTTCCCAGAAGAGAATATAGCGGTTCGCTTTCTAACAGCCGAATCGGTAG
This sequence comes from Bacillus sp. 05T22, assembly GCF_056396765.1. NCBI lineage: Bacteria > Bacillati > Bacillota > Bacilli > Caryophanales > Bacillaceae > Bacillus > Bacillus sp. 05T22. The sequence continues at coordinate 44,550 of NZ_JBFTMC010000009.1, read as the reverse complement.
CGGATGCAATCTGTACGTGCAAAGCAGAGGGGATATGCCGGCATAAGGCGGAAGCGGTATATTGGTATCAAAAAGAGAAAGGAATCTCGCATGAAACGAAACAGATGCATCCTCTTATCATTGCGCCGGATAAGCTATCTATTTTCAAAGAAATGATCGAGCAAATTGTTCACTTTGGATTAACACGCCTTACCGAAAATACAATCTATGAAATAGAACAACTTTCTGTAAAAGCACGTTCTTTGAAACTAGCAAAGTTAGAGAATTTATTTCGCAAGCTCGGGGCGGATATCGGGCTATATCGGATGAAACATGCATCTTTTCAAATGGCATCTTATCGGCAAACACTGTCCGCGATTTATGAACACATTTTGTTGTTGGAGCRCCACCATCTGCAAGAGAGTCCGTTTCGTTCGGAATATTACGAAGTTCCACCACTTATTTTGCATGCTTTCGGTGCATCTGGCTGGCAAACGAAGTCTGGTTATGTTGGTGTGACGTATTATTTCTATAATCGAGAACAGGAAAAGTGGATAACATACACACAGTCACGCCCCATGTTTTATGAAGGGAGTAGCACAACTCCTGAAGAACTCCATGAAAGGCAAGTTCCATGGGGAATTGCAGGGAAAGGATACGAACTATCTCGTTCATCTTTCCAATTGAAGCAGGCAAAACTTAACGCCGATTTTCAATTGTCATCTAGCTCACAGACAGTAGGAGAAGTGGAAGGAAAAACAAATGTGGCAGAGTGGCAATCTCTCTTTTTAACCTCATGGGAAGAACTACTAAAAAAAGTAAAAGAGCACAGGTTAGAGGCAAATAAACAAGGAGTCTTTTGTATCGAAGTTGCTGAAATGGGAGAATGGGAATTTCAGAAGCAAGAACAAAAATGGATCATACCTCTTATCGATAAGGCTGGTAAAACATTGCAAATGCAAATGATGAAACGACCAGAAAATGAGCGGATGATTCGACTTGTAAAAATATATTTGGACTCGTTGCATGTAAAGAGAATGCTAGTTCATCCTTATCAGGAAGGAACAAAGCTCGTAGTTACACCTATTATTTTATATACAGAAGCAGGAGAGATTATAAATATTACACTCAATGAAGGAGAAACATTCTATGATCGAGTTAATGCGTATAATCGATGAATTGGAACAAGTTCTAGATGAGATGCTTGTCTCAGGAGCAGGGACTGTACCTTTTTCTTTTTTTCAGGATATAAAACGGGAATGCGAAAAGTACGGTCTTTCTTATGCTGCCGCGCAGCTACTTATCATAGAGGAAGAACGAAACAAGGCCCGCTTTCTTCATAAAGAAGAGACAAGCAAATTGACAGAAGCGTTTTGTAAGTTGCAGGAATATATTCAAGTTGTAAAGGCTGAAGTGCTACATTTATGATTCAGCCAAGAACATTTGTGATTTCAATTATGAGATGAATCAGTTTCGGACAAGGCGTGTCTTTTGACACGTCAATTGTTCGATATATACAAAATTTGTAATTAGAAAACATAGGTATTTGGTACAAATATTTATTCAAATACGTTAGTAATTACAATATTAAGGAGTTTGAAAATGAAAATAAATAATAGTGAGTATGGTGGTTTTGTCGTTTCAAAAAATATTTTGGCTGGAAAACCAGTTAGATATTCATTTAGAGAAGAAAGTTCTATCCCGCAATTAAATGGATGGAATTTGTATTCTATAGATGATACCGATGAATATGTGAATCATGCGGAAAATTTTATCATCTTAAACGCGGAATCTATTTTTAAAATTGCTCCTGCAATGTTTGAGATTTTTGAAGCTCCTTATGGAACGGATCTATGCTGGTTATATGAAGAAGGAGTTCATATTGGATTTTATGATTTAGTCGCCGATAAAGAAGTGACAATTAATGAAGTTATAAAACAAAATTAATTTTTTCATACAGTACTATTTTATAAGTTTTTCAGCAGATGGCAATAAAAGAAGCCCCTTATAAACCCCTACCAAGTAATAAATCATTAAATAAACAAAAGAAAAAACAACTACAAGAACTACTACAAAAAAATAAAAAAGTAACATTCTAGTACTAGTAAAAATTATAAAATAAATCCACCAAATTTCTGCCTGCAATCCTATATATATGAAGGAGTAACCAATTCTATATTTACCACTAAAAGGGCAGGAGGAAAAAACATGGGAGTATACCGGAGTGTACAAGTGAATTTTTGGCAAGATGAGTTTGTGCTTGATTTAACGCCAGAAGAGCGATATTTTTATATGTATTTACTGACATGTTCGAAGACGAGGCAATGCGGGATTTATCCACTGCCGTTACGTTTGGTAGAGATGGAAACGGGGTATAATCGTGAAACGGTTGAGAAGTTGTTGCAGCGGTTTATTGCGTATGGAAAGATATTGTATGATGCGACAACGAAGGAGTTATATGTTCTAAATTGGTTACGCTATAACCCTGTTACGAATACGAACATAGAAAAGTGTGTGTTACGTGAGTTGAAAACTGTGAAAAATAAAGAGTTTGTACATATGTTTCTTCGAAGATGCCTCGAGGAAGAGTTGAATATTCCGTTATTGCTAGAGCATTTCGGAATGCCTGTTGAAACATCTGATGTAATTCCACAAGAAGTTTTTCAAGGTTATGAAGCGGATGAGGAAGTAGTAGTAGAGGAAGAAGTAGAAGTGAACCCAGGTAGCAGTGTATTCACATTTTATGAACAAAACTTTGGTAGTTTGTCATCTTATGCAGTGGAGGAATTAAGTGAATGGATTGCGGATTTGTCTGAGGCACTTGTACTAAAAGCACTTCAGATTGCCTATGAAAATAATAAGCGGACGCTTGCTTATGTGAAGGGGATTTTACGAGATTGGCATGGGAAGGGATATACAAAGCTCAGTGAAATAGAGGAAGCAGCAGCGAAGTTTCGAAAGAAGGAGCCGTCTATTCTTTATGAAACGGAGAAGTTTTTGGAGGAATGTGAAGAGTGGAAGAAGAATGTACCATCTGAGGAAGAGTTACAGAAGTTCTTGCGGGAAGAAGGGTGGCAGCCGTGAGTGTTCAATATGTTGAGGCAAAGCAAATAGTATTAGAATCTTTGTTTTTTTATGATGAACCCTGTTTGACCAAGCTACATTTTTCTACGGCTGTACGTCAAGCTATATTCAAGTTAATACGAAAAATAAAGGAAGACGGGCAGTAGCTTGATCTTGTCACACTTGTTTCAAAAATGGAGTCCCCGATTTTTCACCAACAGCAAAAGCACCATTGGATCAAGACCCTATAAAGGACCTAGCTAAACGAATAAAAAAGTTATAGATCAATTAAGAAGTGTGGAGATTGATTACATAGCTAGCTGATTATATAAAAGTTCGAAAGCTCATGAAGGTTTTACCATCATGGAGTTTTGTTTTTATATTAGGATAGTGTGATAAGAACGATAAATAAGTGAGAAAAAATTTTACTGGGTGACAAAGTAACAGAGAGAAAAGGCCTGAGAGAATAATTACAAAGGAGAAGGATTATGAATTTGGAAAATATGGTAAGAGATATTTGGTATGGTGATATTCCAAATGATAGAATCGAAAATCTTAAATCTAAGCTAAAAGATGTTACAACTGAGAAAGAAAGCTTTCTCTTAATTAATAAATTGCTAAAATTAGGTGATTTCTCTGTAAAGGGATTACTCATACAACTTATGAATAGTACGCAAGATGAAGTGATTCTTAATTTATGTACAAGACTTTTTTGCTCAATCGCTAYTCATGATGACTTATTAGACACAAATAACTTGAAATTCCTTTCAAATGCTTCAGAGGATGGTGTTCATACTTTTGTGGCAAGTGCTGGTGAAACTCTTTCATATAATGTAGTACCATACCTTCTAACTTTGTTAGAAGAATGGGAAGATACTTTTATTGAGAAATCAATCAGAAATACACTTGCATTAATGCTAGGAATTAATGATGACTATTATGAACGATCAATAGAAGAATTAGGAGAAATATATTTTGAGCTCGTTAAAAATAGTGATGCCACCAAATATTACTATCATAACGATTTGGCATTTCCTGGAGACTTGGTAAAGAAATTAATCCCGAGAGTAATGATTTCTTTAAGAGATAAAAAAACATTTGATATGGTTACAATTCCATCTATTTTATCTATTTGGAGTGGGGTTAAATGTCCCGTACAATATGGTGCAATAATAACTGATGAAAAATACAGAGGGTTAATGTTATATATTGATTCTTTAACAAAAAAAGAATGGAAGATTGGTGAAAAATATTTTTATGAACATTTAGTTGTGTGAATATACATGGTATGAATTTATTGAAACTTAAATGAAGCATGAGGTGAATGAATTGTTTACAAAAGATACATACATTAGCTCGATAAAAGAAAATCTTCAAAAAATTCAGAAAGGTCGATTCATAATATAAGAGAAATTCTTAATTTTAATTATTACTGTAAAATAGAGTTAATAGATTTTATGATTTTTATCGGATCATTTGACCTTTCTATCATGATGTTTTCTATGAATAGAGAAGCAAGTGAGGTTTTTTACGAAGGAAACGATAGGAGTGTTTTTGCAGGAAGTCATGAATTACTCGAACGTATATCATACTATAACCTTTCTTATGATAAATCAGACGAGTTCTGGGAGTTTTATGAAGAAAACGATGAGATCATATCGGAAGATGAGGAAAAAATCCTTGTGGAATGGTTTGTTGATTGCTGGAATAAAGCAAATGGAGGAAGTATAAAATTACCTGCCTATTGTGGTTTTCATGATGCTAATCAATCATTTGACTTACAGAAAAATATATGGGTTTCTGATGAGGAAAAGTGGTGGGATTAACAGTTTCATTTGCTTGCATTGTAATTGAAAGCCTAAAATGAAATGGAAAATTTAGTGTATTTAAAAAGATTAAGAAAGAATTTGGACGTTTAGGTGAAGTTAATGTAATAGAATTGATTTTGTTGCTGATAGTAAGTGAACAACTGAGGTTGGCTATGTGGATTAATTTCTTCGCATTTACTGTTCGACTATACAGATGAAAATGATAAGGCTTGTGTTGTGGGGAGACGAGATAAGAACATGAAGTAGAGCATTTAAAATCAATGCTCTACTTCTGTTACCTTTTAACAGCCCTTTTTCTAATTACTTGGAGCAGCATTATTGAATAATTTAAATACTAAAATTAAAAATAGATTTGCTAATGCTATACCGCATAAAAAGAGAGCGGACATGAATTCACCTATTCCATTATTATATAAAAACAAGGAATAGAAGAAAACCGCTAAAATTACTGAAACAGCAGCTGGAATGAATTTGAAGATTGATTTTAGATGTGACTTTTTAGAAAGAAAAACAGTAGCTAACAATGTTACCGGGAAGAAAAAATACAATATTATCTGTATTATCATCATATTCACCTCCTTTCTAATAGCAAATATCTCAATATGATTTTACCGTATTTATACATAATTGTAATTTGATAACACGCCCTATTTTATTAATGAAACTATGGAGAAAAATTTTGATATTATATATAAATCCTTTCTAAAAAGACCTTAAGTACCCTTCCCTTAGCGTCATAATCCAATCTAATCAGTCGTATGTTAACATAAAAATCAAACATAATTTTTTTGAAATAAATCATTTATATTCGGAATTTTAGGGGTAGAAGGCTTAGTTACAGGGGGCTGCTCTAATATACTTGTTCCATCATCGATTCAGTATTAAATTTAGTTTTTCAATCAACATATATCAAATGATTAATAAATAGCATGCAATAATAACAGCAATCCAAAAGGGAATCACGATTAATAATCCATTCACGCAGCCTTTAAAAAAATCTAGATTACATGGGTATTCTAAATTGTAATTAGTAATTTATTTGTTTTTTGTTGTATATTTCATGTCTATATTCCTTTCTGTTCAAAAAAAGACATACCTTAAGTAGATACTACTGAAAGGTATGTCCTTTTCGAATACATATAAGATGAATAAGATAGTATGGAAGTATACATATAATCAAATTAGTACAGATGATGTAAAAGAAATTTTAAAAGGTACCGGTTTTGATTTTCCGTTAGATTATATAGAATGCGTTGCGATGAATAATGGAGGACATGTCGAGCAAATGCTATTTGATGTTGAGGGGATTGAGAGAGTTTTTGGTTCGCTTTTATCTTTTAATCATGAGAGTGAGGAGTTTATCTTAGAAACTAATAATGAATATAAAGATACTTTTCCTAGTGAACTATTTCCAATTGGAATTGATCCAGGGGGGAATTTAATCTGTTTTGATTATAAGAATCATGAAGAAAATCCGATTGTTGTTTTTTGGGAACATGAAGGTGCATGGGAAAAAGAAGCGTTGATGGAGAGCGAAGGGATTACTGCAGAACAAGCGGAGGAAGCTGCGCGAGAAAATGTATTCTACATAGCGGCATGATTTACTGAATTTCTAAAGAAATTATACTAAGGTGAGTAATATCAATTTAACCGAGAAGACCCTCTCCTCTAAACGAAGCGTAGGTGGGGGATGAATCGGTTTTTTCTTTTTAAAGAAAATGTTTCTTTTTTTGTAGAACGTACGTTTCGTTTTGTTGTATAATTGTCTTAGCAAACAAAATGGGGTGAGAACAGGTGAAGAAAGCGTTTTTTTCGAAACGGATCTATAAGACAGATTTGCCGCATGAAATGGTAGATACATTGACAGAGAGAATCGAAACATTCAATCGGGCGAAACGCTTTGCGTTTCAAACAATTGTCCGAGAAAAACGTTGGAATCGTAAGCTGCATACAGATAGTCTTCATCTCGTTCTCAAGCGGAACTATCAATTGAATGATTACTACGCAAACAGCGCGGTACAAGAAGCAAAATCTTTGTTTACAGGTTTAATGGAGTTACAAAAAATATATGAGAAACAAACACAAGAGAAACTGGGGAAACTTAAGAAAAAGTTGAAACAAGAACGGACAAATCTGACAAACTTTCGCAAAATCAAACAAAGTTGTGTGAAAGGAAAGTTGAAGTTTCCGAAAAACACTCGCTTTGCGAAGCACAACAATATCATCTCCTTGTCTCGTAAAGAGGACACATTGATTTGGCTAAATGAATATCTGTTTGAGCACCAGTACTTAGATATTCAAATCAAAAGGATTCAGACGAAAGTGGGCCTTTTGACCCACCGGCAATATCGTTTAACGCAGAAACTTGCATCATACAAAACGCATATTCCGAGTGCGGTGTTTGGAAGTGAAAAACTATTTCGGTCTCAATTTACAATCGATGAGTTTGTGTGTAACCATGACAAATGGAAAACATTCTTTTCCCGTGCTCGAAATAAACAACTCATTCTATCTGGCCGTAAAGATGCCAAACATGGGAATTTTGTGTTTCAGTATGTGATGGAGAAACAAGAATTATGGATGACGACAAGTACAGGGAAAACACTTATGTTTCCGGCTGTTATATTCCCGTATGGACAAGAAATCATTGAAGGAGTAATTACAAACCAATTACAGTGTAAAAATAAGAAAAAACAAGGTAAACCGATTGCGTGGTCTGTGGAAGACTATGGTTCGTATTATATTTTGAAATGTTTAGTCGATGTACCGGAAAATCCAAACACGAATTATAGTAAAGCAGATGGTGTTATTGGTGTAGATTGCAATCTCGAGCATTTTACGTGGGCAAATGTAACAAAGGATGGAAATTATAAAGGAAGTGGTTCCCTCCATTTTTCGATTCTAGGTAAATCCACCGGACAAATCACAAAGATCATCGAAGTGGAAGCCATTCGCTTAGTTGACTTAGCGGAGCGGTATAATAAGCCAATTGTCATCGAGAATTTAGATACCACACAATCAAAGACAGGTGATCGATACGGAAATAAGCGAGCAAATCGAATGAAGAGTATGTTCGCTTATGAGAAGATGACAAGTGCGATTCTCAGGCGTGCAGATAAAAGGGATGTGGCTGTCTTTCAAGTCAATCCTGCTTACACTTCGATTTCAGGTAAGATGAAATATATGCGGAAATTCGGTATCTCTATTCATCAATCTGCGGCTTTTACGATTGGTCGCCGTGGGCTGGGGTATACAGAAAAAGTGCCACAGGTACTTCAGCCTTATATTCCCAAGAAAGACGCCCATCACTGGAGCCATTGGCATCAATTAAACAATCGATTGGCTATTCGCACACACCATTTCTATCAGCTATACGATGTGGATCAGCCGAAAGAGGCCTTACAGATCGAGCGATTAGACGTATTTGAAAGTGAAAAGAAAAAGCTAACAAAATTGTTTGCATAAAGAAAAAAGAATACCTTGTCCCAGTCTCTTACACTTGTTACCAGAGTAGATAACAAGTCTAGGAACTGGATGCATGACAAAGTGTTCTACACCTCGATATAAGAAAAAAGTAGCTGTACCTGTTTTGCTTTCCACGGAAGATAGAATAGGTCGTCTTACATAAGGACACTACGGAACTTCTATATCGTTGTATCCTCTTTGTTGAACGAGAGGAAGTGTTTTGAAATAGTAGAATCCCCCGCCTCAAGCTCGTGTAGAGGTAGGTGGGGGTAGTTCAATGTATAGCTAATCGAATAGAAATAGGTCGTGGAACAGCACTTAGTGGCATTGAAAGTATCGATAAGTCTTTTGTTCAAAAATACAATAAAAGTGTGGTTTACTTTACTGAGCCGTTCGCTTTTCCAGAGGAATACGGCTATGTACTTACTGGAAATGCAGAAAAGGATGGGAAAGTTTTGCTGGTATTTTTTATTAGTGTTACTTGAAGAGTGGGATGAAATCACAGATACTTCGATGATCATAAGGGATTCCATTGATTTTTATATAAATTATCAAGATATCATTGGAGAAGAAGCAAGTGTAGACGAGATTGGTGAATTTTATCTTAATCACACAAAAAACTGTGATATGGAAAAGTATTATTGCTATCAGAGCCCAGCATTTCCTGGGGATTTAACAAAGAAACTATTTGAAAGAGTCATAAGAGCAGCAAATCATGAAGAACCATTAAAAATGGAGTTGATACCATCCTTATTATCAATTTGGACAGGAGAGAAAGTACCTGCTGATTATCATACGATAATTCGTAATGATAACTATAAAGATTTTGTAACCTATATAGATGCTATCTCGGAAAGAAGTTGGGAAAGAGGGCAAAAATATTTTTATGGATTTAAATTATCATAGTGGTTGAAATGATGGAATTCCTGTTTTTTATATTTTTTGGAAACATTAGGATAAGAGCAAAGGGGATATAGATGGATATGGCAGTATCATTAAGTTACAGGTGAAATGTAATTAATTCAAACGTAAATAGTGTTAACTATTTAAAAGAAATAAATTATAGGGGGCAACAATTAGATGACCGAAATTAAATGGGAGTATATAGATAACAAGATTACCGTTGAAGAAGTACTCAGCGTAATGAAGGAAATAAATTACGATATACCGAAGGATTATGCAGTTTGTGTTGCGGAAAATAATGGTGGTGTTGCAAAGCCAAGTCTATTTGATGTTGAAGGTGTAGAAAGAGTTTTTGGTTCGTTGCTTTCATATGATAAAAATGATGTGGAATTTATTTTAAAGGTTTACGATAATTATAAGGATACTTTACCTAAAGAACTTTTGCCGATAGGATTCGATCCAGCAGGAAACTTAATTTGTTTTGATTATAAAAATCATGAAGAGAATCCAATAGTCGTTTTTTGGGAGCATGAAGGTGCATGGGAAAAAGAAGAACTGACGGAGAGTGAAGGAATGACAGCAGAAGAGGCAGAGGAAGTGGCGAGGGAAAATGTATTTTATGTAGCTCAATCATTTACCGAATTTCTAAATAAATTATATGCTGATGAAGATGATGAATAAATTAGAGAAAGAAAAGAGTAATATGTGTAATGAAAAATATAATATTGAAATGAGATGGGTGGAACAATAAGTATGGCTATAGAAATGAAGCCAGAAATTAAAAAGGTTTTAGAAAAAATAAATTTTATTGATAGATATCAAGCGATGTCTAATCGATTTCGAGGGAATTCTAACGATTTAGATGATAGATTAGGAAGTTACAACATTCAAAAAGTGATAGAAGTACTGAAACATTTTGGATACGAGGAAACATTTGATTATAAAGAGAGATTTTTTAAAGTAGGAGTAGTTGATCATTCACCGCAATATATGATTTGGTTTAATATTAGTTTAGAACATGGAATGACAGAATTCATTTGGGTTGCTTATTATAATGGCGAAGTTCGATTAGGGAGTCCTTGGAGTATTTATCCGAGATTATTAATAAATCCAAGTATGAGAATAAAAATGCCTATTTTCCGTAGTTACGAAGAATTAGAAGAAATATTAAAAGAAGCTTTTGTACTCTATGAAGAGTTTAAGTGGGAGTTAATATCATTATATGAAAAAGAATAGGTAATGATTTTTGAAAACAGTTTTCGAGCGTTTCGTTTACGAATGGTTTCAATGAGGTGTAATTAAGCATCAAGAAAGGTGGTTTAATAAGGAATGAACGGTGAGGAATACAATGACTGGGTACAAGAGGTAGTTGATTTCTCAAAGGATTTTCAGTTTTCCTCTTTAACTAAAAAACTTTTGAATAAAATTTATATCATTACCGATATGCGACAAGCGGAATTTCTCGCTTATGAGGAAGTATATGGTGAGGATGAATACACGTGGACAGATATAAGGGAGCTAGAAAAAAGTAAAGTTCTAGGAGTATATTATAGGTTATCAGAAAGTGAAAGACCAAAGGAATTACATAATATGTTAGAGGTTATTGACGATCATGTAAGGCAGAGTTCAGTTAGAATGGATGGATTTTTCAATGATGTTGTAGCTGACCTCAATAATTGTTCTTTTAGCCGTGCTATCAATGGAAAAAATAACGACTTCTTTGAAACTATGTTTGAAATCTATAAAGCAGGTGGCTTTCCTTGTGGCTGGGATGGTGAGTACCCTGGTGATGGAAGAATTATCGCTTATTTTGAAAAGAGATAGTTAATACAAGCGAGTTATAAAGAAAGAGGATTCAACACATGAATCTTGTAAAATAAAGTAATCCCAAACTCCTCTAAACACGTGGATGTATTTAGGGGAGTTTTTATTATATGTTGACGCTGAGATAAAGTTTCAAAGTCAAAATATATCCATGCTTATTATCTTCAATGGGTTACAACTTTACATGTTAACAATATATACATAGGGTAAAAACAGAAAATTAATAATATATTGACCTCTTTATGGTTCATGCTATAAAATTGAAAGCGGTAACAAACGTTTTCTTTAGAATGTTTTCCATGATCTTTTGATATTTAGAGATATAATAAGGAATAAGTAAGTCTTTTTTTTGATATTTAATGCAAACGTTTTCGTTGATTTCTTATTCCTTTCTACCTTTAATTTTTCTATTAAAAGATCATTGAAATACATAAGTAAAACATTCAATACGGAGGTGTTATAAAAGCGATTTCTAGATTAACTTATGCAGTGTTACTCATAATGAATAGTTCGTAATATTTTAAGAAAGGGTGAATGGAGTGTATATTACAAAAAAATTAATAAACAAGACGTTTTTATTACTTACTGTAATTGCTATGCTATTATCTGGTTTTTCTTTTCAGAGTGTACAAGCAGAATCAAATACGAAAACAACTGAAATTATCGTTCATTATAAGGAGAAGTCTGGAAATACAAAAGACTGGAGTCTTTGGATGTGGACTGAAAATGCGAGTGGCAGGTCCTATGAATTTACTGGGGAAGATGAGTTTGGTAAGTATGCTAAGGTAAAGATTGATGGTAACTATAATCGTGTAGGATTTATAGTTCGTACGAATGAATGGGAAAAAGATGGTGGTGATCGTTGGATTGAAAATATTAAGGATGGCCGTGCTGAAGTATGGGTTCTTTCTGGCGATGATAAAGTATACGATTCTAAACCTTCTTCTGAACTTTCTATTCAGAAGGCCACTATTGATAGTTTCAATGAAATCACTATAACTACCAATGCTCCATTCAATATTAAGGAGCAAAAAATTGAAATTGAGGGCGTTAACATTGAGAAAGTTAGTCCTTATGATACAAATAATGGAGATATTACCAATAAGGTCAAAATCATTACAGAAAAGAATCTTGATTTTAAAAAAACATACAAAATCAAAATGGGAAATTCCATTGAAGCTAATACTGAAATTGGTAAAGTAATTCGTAGCGAGGAATTTGATCATTTATTTTATTATGATGGTAATGATTTAGGTAATATATATACGCCACAGGAAACCAAGTTTCGTTTGTGGGCTCCCACTGCGAGCGAGGCAAAATTGGTTACTTATAAAAAATGGAATGATGAAAAAGGTACTGAAATAAGCATGGATCAAGGTGAAAAAGGAACTTGGACTGCAAAACTTACAGGTAATCAAAAAGGCCTTTTTTATACATATAAGGTGAAGATTGGGGACAAATGGATTGAGGCCGTTGATCCATATGTGCGTGCTGCTTCTGTGAATGGTGATAAAGGTGCAGTCGTTRATTTAAAAGAAACAAATCCGAAAAAWTGGAAAGSGAACAAAAAGCCGAAATTTAAAAATCCGGAAGATGCTATTATTTATGARTTGCAWGTACGYGATCTTTCCATYCAACCTGAAAGTGGTATTAAAAATAAAGGAAAATATCTTGGTGTAACAGAAAAAGGAACGAGAGGACCAGAAGGTGTAAAAACAGGTCTTGATCATATTAAAGATCTAGGTGTTACTCATGTCCAGTTTTTACCGATATTTGATTATGCTTCAGTCAATGAAGAAAATCTAAATGAACCGCAATATAACTGGGGATATGATCCGAAAAATTATAATGTACCAGAAGGCTCGTATTCTACTAATCCTTATGAGCCGACTGTTCGAATTACTGAATTAAAGCAGATGATTCAAACACTACATGATAATAATCTTCGTGTTGTGATGGACGTTGTATATAATCATATGTACAATGCAGCTGAGTCTAATTTCCACAAGTTAGTTCCAGGTTATTATTATCGTTACAATGAGGATGGTTCACTTGCAAATGGAACTGGAGTAGGGAATGATACGGCTTCTGAACGAAAGATGATGAGGAAATTTATGATAGATTCCGTCGTGTATTGGGCAAAAGAATATAATTTAGATGGATTCCGTTTTGACTTGATGGGTATTCATGATGTCGAAACAATGAATGCGATACGTAAAGCCGTTAATCAAATTGATCCTTCTATTATCCTTCATGGAGAAGGATGGGATTTAAATACTCCTCTTGCGCCTGAGTTGAAAGCAAATCAAAAAAATGCGGAGAAAATGAAAGGAATCGCTCATTTTAATGACGATATTCGTGATGGATTGAAAGGCAGTGTATTTGGGGATAAGGATAATGGTTTTGTGAACGGAAAACAAAACATGGAAGAACGTATTAAAAAAGGAATTACGGCTGGTATTGACTATGATAGAAAAGTGTATACTTATCAGGATCCTGAGCAGGTTCTGACATATGTTGAAGCACATGACAACCATACATTATGGGATAAGCTTGAGTTGACTAATCCTGGCGACAGTGAAGAAGTACGTAAACAAATGCATAAGTTGTCTGCTTCCATCATATTGACATCGCAAGGGGTTCCATTCTTGCATGCAGGGCAAGAGTTCATGCGTACAAAATATGGTGACCATAATAGCTACAAATCTCCTGATTCTATTAACCAGATGGATTGGGTGCGCCGTGCAGCATTTGATAAAGAAGTAGATTATATGAAAGGTTTAATAGAGTTACGTAACAATTATTCAGCTTTTCGTATGACAACTGCAGAACAAATTAAAAAGCATCTAGCGTTCATTGATGCGCCAAAAAATGTTGTAGCTTATACAATAGATGGTAAAGCAAATGGTAATAAAAACGAATATTTTGTTGTAGCTCACAATGCGAATAGAGAAGCTGTGGAAATAACTCTTCCATCAAAAGGTCCTTGGAAAGTGCTAGTAGATGGTGAACGTGCAGGAAGTAAAGTGCTTTATGTTTTCCATGATAATAAGATTAAGGTTCCTGCATTAAGTTCATTTGTTTTAAAAACAGAGAAACCAATCAAATAAGAATAGATGATGTAAAAGGAAATCTTGTTTGAAAAATCCACTAACCATATCGGGAGTGCAACAGGTTCCTTGCTATAAACTATAAAGTAAAAGATAGAAATACTCATCTTCCTATTAATAAATTAATTCCCAAATATGATAATATATATATTATGGAAAAAAGATGGCAGAATTGTAGAAAATATACTAGATTGAAAAGTGAGAAGTTTAGTATTAGACGAACAAAAGTTTAAGGGGAGTTTAAAATGAGTATAAAAGTAATAAGGGCAACAGGAATGATGGGCGGAGCTACAAGAGTGGCTTTAAAGGTAGATAATGAGGTTATAATGAAATTAGAAAATAATGAAGAGTACACGCTCCCTTCTGATGTAAAAGAAGCGAAGTTAAAAGCAAATCAATTATTTTTTGGAAGTAAAGAAAAGCAAGTGAAAAGTGGCGATATAGTCGAAATTAAGATTAATAGTATAGCCATGCTATTGTATATGGTATCGTTAATAGCAGTATTATTTGGTTCAAAGATTGATCCTAATGTTATTTGGTTTGGTGTAATCGGCTCTTTGGTATCGCTTGTCTATTCAATAAATAATTGGTTCACATTAGAAGTTAAATAATAGGAAACAGCAGAGATTTTAAAAACTCTGCTGTTTTTTACATCATAATTGTTTGAATTGTGTTGCGTAGTCTAATAACTAGTGAGTATCTATGTCTAAACAACTACTTCAAAATTAACACCTAATGGAGGGATTTGAAATGGAAGACTGGGAATACAATGAATTGTTTGAAGCTATTAATGAAGCCTATAATGATTTTTTAGCTTTAAATAGAGGATATAAATATGCAATAGCAAGGGCTGCTAATGAATATATAAATCTAGGGAAAATAGAAGACGTTATTGCTGATACAGCTGTAGGTGAAATACTGTTAACTCATGACAAAGTTTTTATTGGATACATTGAAGGTATAACAAAGAGATTAAGCAAGTTTAATCCACTAGACGCAGTGGGGGAATTAACGCAAGAAGAAATAAGAGATTTATCTAATAGAATACATAAAGTATTGGAAGGTCTTGAAGAAGTGGAGATTGATTATAATCCTTCAGCAGAATAACAAGATCTATTCTCTTTCGTGCTCAAGAGGAAGTATTTGAAGGTAAACGGGTAGGAGAGAAGCTTTATCTTTGTTTTGCTCAAAATAAATGAGAAAGCGGGAATTTGAGTGGAGAGCTATTTTATTAAGATAGATGGGTTTGAATATCCAGAAGCATATAGAAAAGCAATTGAATTACACTTAGTGGATTTTGATTTATGGTATATGATGGAATCAGCACAAGCAACTAGACGCTTTCTTGATTTGAAAGAAAGGTATCCAAATAGAAAATTAGTTCCTTTTGCTAGAAGAGATGATAATGATGATATTGCCTGCTTTGAATTTGGAAAAGGACAAAAGGTTCAAGTGATTCATGACTTCGCTAGGGAAGGGTTTGAACAGAGGAAGGAATTCGGTGATTTTTGGGAGTGGCTTGAATTCACGATTAAGGAAATGATTATTTTTAATCGAATGGAAGAGGAGTAATATTGCTAGACGAAAAGCTTGTATGGGAGGAAAGGTTTAAATTGATGAACCCCAATGAATTTCTAAAAAGATGGAACCAAAAAGTATATCCACTTGTTCATTATGAAGAAGATAAACTCAAAAATTTAGATATCCCTGTGGCATGTAAATATTTTTTATTAAAATCTGGATTACCTGAATCTGCAGCTCCATTTTTAAATTTTGAATCAACAAAAAATGGAAGCTTATTAACCTTAAAGGAAAAATATAATGTAGATGCAAGTTATGAGAGGAATACATATTTAGGGTTTACAGGTGAAGGAAATATTTTATCCATGAAAGTTCCTTCAGGGATGGTCGTATGTATAGATCATGAAAAAATGGAAGAAGTATATGTAAATCAATCCATCCCACAATTAGCAGAATGCATGTTGGAATATAGTGAGTTTATAAAGAGAATAAAAGAAGTGAATGGTAGACATGCATATTTGAATAGAGAATATAAGAAGGAAGATTTAGAAGTTATGATAGAAAAATTCATTGAAATTGATAAGGATTGTCTAAATCATAATACTTTTTGGAATGAAGAAATAAATCCTTTTCATAAAGATTAGAACTTATAAAGATGAAGAGGAATATGTAGGAGTAAATGATGAGAATGAAAAAAGGAAAGAGGTATTTAGATGATTTCACCTAAAGAATTTTGTGATAAATGGAATGAAAAAAGAGACGGGCCAGTGAACAAATTAGATCGAGATATGTTACAGCACACAAATTTATCTAGTGATACAAGAAGGTTTTTAAGCGAAGTCGGTCTTCCGGCATCGGCTGCTCCATTTATAGAGTTTGATAACGCAACTGAACCGATGCAGAATGTAAACCAAAAATTTGGCATGCCAATAGATTACCAATCTTATTGGTTTATAGGAACAACTGGTTCTGGCGATCCTCTTTGTATTGATGAGAGAACAAATAAGGTAGTCTATTTACATCACGACAACAACTATGAAGAAATCTTCATTAATTCTTCCATCCATCAATTTGCAGAAAGCCTTCTATTATTTTCTAAGTTAATTGATGAAGCGATTCACATAAATGGTGAATTTGCTTTTTTAGATAATGAAATTCCAGAATCAGTGCGTATCTGGTTTGAAAATGAAGTAAGGCGTATTGATCCTAAGGCTGTGGAAAAGAATACGTTTTGGTTTGAGGAGCTTGAAAACCTTACTGAATGACAGAGTGTATTTTATCATTTTAACCGAGAAGACCCTCTCCTCTAAACGAAGCGTAGGTGGGGGTAGTTCAATGATGATGTACTTTATTTTTATGGCACCTATTGGGCTTGCATAAATGATGATTCTCTATATGTTTTTCTCTGGATTTTCAGATGAAGCCCTGTTATTTTGAAAAGAAAATCAAAGAAAGTAAGGCATATAAAAATGATTAATCAACTTAAAATCTTAAATCCTCAAGCACTTATAAGTATTTTTGGAATGATATCAGAGTTTGAACAATCAGAGTTATTAGATGTTCAGCTTAGAAGAGATGGTCCGACCTTAGTTATCCGACTCATGACAAAGGAACCTGTTGAAAATAAACCGAAGCGATGGAATAAATGGGATGTAATTTATATAGAAATTTCATTCTTTTGTATTCAAGATTTAATAATCAAAGATATAGGAACAGACAATATAATTCATCAATTTGAAATAAATGCTATTGAAGAAGAAGGGCAATTAAAAATTAAGTGTAGAAATCAGATGCAAGTTGAATGCTTATTTGGTTGGGCAAAAATAGAGAAAATAACCCCTGGTTTAATAGGACTACACTGACCTAGTTTTAGTAGCTAATTTTAAGAACACCTACTTTTTATAAAATGTAACATTTGAGGAGGGCCGCTGCGTGGCTATATATTCTGTCATTCTTGAATCAAGTATTAAAAGTCGCTTATTAATGAAAATAAAAAACTATACAAATTGCTCTTTATCTGAAATTCAATCCAACATAAAAAATAAATATCCGGTAATGGCTGTTAACCGTCGGAATTCAGAAGAAATGGAGAAAATGAAGAATTTAATTGAAGAACTGTCTTCAAATAAGCTTCAATTTAGGCTTTTTAAGCAAGCTAATGAGGAGATTAGAGAGGTAACAGTTGCAATGTTTACAAATGGTATGGAAACTTCCAGGAAGATTGCAAAACAAAGGGAGCGTTTGGATGCATTATTAATAGAAGAGGACGATGACGAATAGATGAGTGATCTAGCAATGGGTGAGGAGAATTCAAAATAAAACTACCCCTAATAAACGAGTAAGAATGAATAAAGGAGGGTTAATATCGAAAATCCAGGCGTAATCTCTCTATGGCTAGGGAATATCAAGAGTAAAGAAATGCTGCAAAAGTATGTGGAAATAAAGTTCGATGAACAGGGAGATAGAATCCCATCACAATTCATGAGAGATTTCCAAATTGATTTTATCGATTACAATGAAGACCTATTGGAAATCACATTTATTGATATTTCAACTACATCTTTACAGTTGTTATTAGAAGGCGCATCTTATTATGAAAAGATTATATCTCAATTCACAGATTATTATGGGGAACGTATGTTAGAGAGTTATAATGCAGTGATCAGAGTGTATGATTTTGAATATAGCGAAGCGAATGCTGTTGAAAATAGAAATATAGTTTTTGCTGGTGCAGTTGTTTATGAAGAGTGGGAAGAATAATGTTGGTGAATGTATTTTATGATCAAAGTATACTGCGATTATAATGTGATGAAAAGTTGAATGACAAGTTACAAGAGGTGACTGAAAGGTGCTTATATTCAAGACTATAAAAACAGTGGGTTATCAAAAGCTACTTGGTGTCAAAAACAGCACCTACCGGTTCATCGGCTATATTACTGGTTGAAAAAATTCTCACCTCGAAAACAACACCTTCATTTCCTCTATTTAATTTTTTGAAAAGGATATATTTTCCTGAATATCATAATACATTATAGAAAAATGCCGAGAGGGGTGTATGTGATGGGTTTCCCGCCTCAACAACAAAGTAAACCTGGCATTGAATCATTAATGATACCCAGACCTATATTTGATAACCCCAATTACAAACCAGCCGGTAAGCTTATAAATAAGGTAGCGCTTATAACTGGTGGGGACAGTGGGATTGGGAGAGCTGTCGCTGTAGCCTTCGCGAAAGAGGGTGCAGATATAGCAATCTCATACCTAAATGAGCACAGCGATGCCAAAGAAACGGAGTTCTATGTCAAAAAGTACGGCCGTAGTTGCATTACCATTCCAGGTGATATTGGGTATGAGCAGCATTGCCAACAAGCAGTAATGCAAACAATTCACCAATTTGGCCGTATTGACATTTTGGTGAATAATGCCGGTGTACTATACATAAGGAACAGTCTACTTGATGTAGATTCGAACCAACGAGCAAGTACCTTTCACACAAATGTTTTTTCTCAGTTTATTTTTACGAAAGCTGCTTTGCCATACATGAATTCAGGGAGCTCCATAATAAATACAACATCCCTTAGTGCCTATCATGGAGATCAAGATGCAATTGACTACTCGGCATCTAAAGGGGCTATTGTTTCATTTACACGTTCGCTGTCATTGTCACTGGCATCGCAAGGGATTCGAGTTAATGGTGTGGCCCCAGGACCAATTTGGACTCCATTAATTCCATCTTCCTTACCTTCAGAATGGCTTGCCACATTTGGAGACCATGTTCCTATGAAGCGAGCCGGTCAACCGTTTGAAGTGGCACCTGCTTATGTATTCTTGGCCTCCGATGATGCATCTTACATATCAGGGCAAATTCTGCACGTGAATGGTGGGGAAATTGTAAACGGCTAAATACTTACAAAATTAATATTAATTGTTATTATTCAAACTGGGTATTTCCCTTTTACCTTATATTCATTCAACTCTCTTTTCTTCTTCATAAAGAGTAAATATCCCATTTGAAACATGATGGAAGAGCAGATTAGAATGGTAATCAATTGCCCATACAAATGGCATTCTAACCGTTCTCTTCTATGTGTTTAAAGTTAATATTTTGTTTCTTTTGATTAGCTAACTTACTTAAAGTGGCGTATCAAATATCTGTTAATCTTGATAATTCTCGTAAGGAAATTCCTTTACGGCAAAAAAGAAGACAAAATGGAAGGGGGGGTCTAATGAAAAGTACTTCAAGAGAAAAAGAAATATTGTCATCATGTTAATGCTAGCAGCTGTTGTAGGGGTTTTTTACCACTGTTTATGTACAAAGCAATAACAGGTGAAAATGAAGTGTACAAATATCATTGCTAATCAGCTTTATAAGTTAATAGAAGAAATCATCCGAAGCACTGGTGTAACGCAAGGTGATTTCAACAATAATACTAGATAGAAAGAATACATAGAAGAAGTATGCAAGAAAACAGGGGAAGAGTTAACGAAGTATATAGAAGCGAAAAATAAAGAGCATAAAGTCGAAAAACTAGCAGATTTATATTGCTTTCTTATTGTTCTTTGTTTTATGTTGGTTCGAGTCTAGCTTGAAGTATACAATTTAAACAGGTAGGAGGAAAAATTGAAAGAAATGGACAAGTAATTCAAGAATGGGGTCCAATTGATTATAGTTTCAAATCTCAATTGAGTAAAGTGGAAGTGGCAGCTAATAGATCAAAATTTCRAGATGAAGCCCAAATAAATGAGGATGAGATAGAAGAAGCTGATTTATGTCCTACAATTCAAGAAGAATCATATAGCAAATTCATCGCTGATATAAATAGACTAACACAAGAAGCTGAACAAGCTATATTCGAATATTATCAAGAAGAATGTTTAGAGTATAGAGCTATGTTAGGGGGTGAGTCTGCTGATGAAATAGCACCAATTATAACAACTACCCAACAATTAGGGAAATTGGTTGATCTTATTGGCCTTACTATTTTACCTGATTTTGAAGATGGAGTTAGAAGGGTAGGATTAGTATTCAATTGTACATGGGAAGAGGACGGCGTTGGTGTAAGATTTGAAAATGAAGAAGTTGCTAAAGTTGGTTATCAAGATATTGTTATTTAAACTGTAGGACGAGAAAACTTACATATTAATAAAGTGAAACTAAAACGTATTTTATGTAGGTTTCACTTTATATGATGAATTGAAATCCCAAGTGAACGAAATGTCTCTAGGGATTTTGTGCTTATTAGACAAAAATAAATATAAGATGGAAATATAGTACAATAAATGTAATATAAAGTTTAATTGAAATAGAAAGAATAGTAAGTTGATTTGATCGATTTGAAAGCTGGAATGATGTGTATCATACAGATAATGCAGTAGAATTATTTCAAGCTTTTGTTACAGTGGCCGAAGAAGATGATTTTTACTATACATGTGGTATGCATTGCTTTGGGCTACCGGATGTAATTACTTTTAAAGATCAAGTAACTCCGTAATATGCTCAAGAATTAATGAACGTTTTTTGTCTGTATAATCTCATTGAAAATCCTAGCTTAACGGACTATTCTACATTCAGCTTAGATGAAGAAAACCCTCATTTCATATTGCAACATACGGAGTGTAAACATTTTTCAGAAGATGAATTGTTTTATAATCAGTATGGTATTTGGGCGTTAGTAAAAAAATAGTAGTATAAAATTTGTTGTGATAGGAATAGATGGTGCAGGAAATCCGATTTATTGTAAATCACTAACTGTAGAAATGATGAGAGTTGATATGGATACAGGTGAATAAGAATGGAGTGCTTCTAATTTAGGGGCATATTTACATAGGCATTTACTGAAGAGATACAAATCCATTTTTGATGAAAGATTTGTAGGGGGAAAATTAAGTGAAGTAAAGGGGAATATGCGTGTCTATTAAGAATGCAATGCAACAATACTTTAGGTTAAGAATAAAATTAGCGCACGAAGGTTTAGAGTTTCTATTAAAAACACCAGTTCTTGAAGAAGTGAATCCTATTCTTTATGATGGGGAAATAAATGAGGAAGGTTATATTCTATGGAAACCAGTAGAAAAAAATATCGTACACGACTTTATTCATTTAGAACAAGAAATGGATATTCACTTTCATCAAACGGTTATTATGTACTTTAATTCCTATTGGTTTGCTAAATTAAATGGTTTTTATAAAAATTATTATATTGAATTAGAAGCGGTATTGCCGAATATTGAATTGAATTCATTTGAAGAACAGTTAAAGGGCTATAAGGAGAACCACCAAGAGAGATTAAAACATATCCCAATAGGTATTGAAGGTAACGGGATGTTAGTTGTAATTGACAATGAGGATGGAAAAGTTAAATTAGAAGATTATGAAAGAGGTTCATTTGAAACCATTTCAGAGAGCATACAAGAATTGATTTCAAATTTACGTTTGAAGAGGTGATAGTCAGTACAAGTTTAAAGGAACTCATATCTCGATTAAGCTTCCGATGAATTTAGTAGTGTTTTGCTGGCTTTATATCTGTTAATTGGTGTGTATTGTTATAGAAAGTAAAGGGGCGTATTTATATGACAATCCGGTTTTGTAAGGAAGCAGTTGCATACTTAAAACCAATAGTAAAAGAGGATCTTGATGAAGAGTGTTTTACTTTATCTGAAGAAAGTAGTTTTGTCCATACATTTTTTAATGAAGATTTAATGATTACCTTTTTAGCTGAAAATGATCAAAACGATTATTTTCAATATGTTCAAAATAAGCATATATCAGGAGAAGGATTGGATGAGGAACAGTTATTAGAAATCGGGATCAATAATCTTTATAAATTAGCAGATGAAAAAGAACTACGGGTTCACACGCTATCGGAAGGGTGCTTTGCTTTAATTCTTGACGGGAATTTCGAAGCTAGCTTAATTGTTTTAGACGACTTATGGGATCACTCATTAAAAGAATTCGTATCAAATGGATATGCAGTTGCGATACCAGCGAGAGATATTCTTGTTTTTTGTGATTGTAATGCTAGTAACGGAATTGAAAAAATGAAAAGTATAATAGAAAAGGTTTGGGAAGACGGAGATCATTTACTTATTGATAAAATTTTGCTGAGAAGTGAGGGGAAATGGAGCTATTTATAGCCATCCAAAATATTCAAAAATAAAGTTGTACTTATTCTAATAGAGTGAGTATTTGGGATGAAAACGAAGTGCTTGTGAAAAGAGGGAGGAAATAGGTGGAAAAGTTTATTAAGAAGATAGGGGATAAAACTTTCATTGCTCAGGCAGAAAAGATCTTTGCAGTGCAGGTAGAAGGGTTATTTCATTTTTTAACTGAAGTAGAAAATGATCGTTTAATAGATGGATTTTCTATACAAGTTGGTTGGTCGATTTATTTTCTTGATAAAAGGGAAGATGGGTATCATATTATCATACATGATTATACGAAGAATCCATTTGAAGATATGACAGATGATTTGACGATTTCTTTATGGATATTATTAACACAAGTGAGTTTTTTAAAACCATTAACAATTGAAGGGGAATTGCTGCGTTTTTGTGACAAAATTGTTGCTGCTAAAAATGTACTGGAGTTAGATAATATTTATTTGGAAAGAACAAAGGGGTGTGAAAAAGGTGACTCCGGTTGGTATATAGGTCCTGTTAATGATGAGCATAATGCAGAAGAGTACGAAGCGCTTTATGCATATGAATTACTAAAATTGAGACCTTCTCTTATTCGAGTTTTGACATTGCCTTTTGAATATCTTGTAATCTTTGAAAAAGATGAATTGAAAGCAGTTGTAAATGAACGCAATGTTAACATTATGTTTTAAACGTTCAAGAAGGAATAGAAGTACTACCTTTAGTTCCACATCAAATGAGAAATGAATCCGAAGGCGATGTAGAATTTTTGGTAATATCTCAACCTAACAGTAAAGGTGACAGGGTTTTAACAGACAAATAAAATGGGTTGGTTTATTGTGCTATCGGGTACGATTGTTGAGTAACATAGGAGAAAATGTTCAAACTTTTTTATAAAAATCACATCTATATCAAAACTGTTGAATCTATTTTGATAGCTCCTTTTTCAAAATGGATTCTTTTTCTAGTTGAGCAGTTTAGTTGAAAAAGAAAATCAAATCGTATAGCATACAAAAAAGAAAGCAAACTAAAATCGTGGGTGCCGATAATGAAAAAATACTACTCCGCTATCTTTATATAGCGTATTTATTATAGTTGGCATCCTTGAAGGAATCACTAAATCATACTACAAGGGCGGTGAAAAAATGGCTAAAAATAAGAATAATCAATTGAAGAATAATAAAAATGTTCTACCAAAAGCAGATGTAGAATTTGCGGGAGAAAACGGACTTGAAAAAATAGCATTAAGAGCTCAAAAAAAATCAAAATAAGTAAACAATATGGGGCAGTAAATCTGTCCCTCAAAATTAACCTGATGTTTTTTAGGGATACTAAAAGTAGATCGTCATAAGGCGGTCTTTTTATTGTTTTCCGACAGAAGACTCCTTTTTCAAAAATTAAACTCTGAAAGAGACTTTATTTATAGAACATTATCAAATCAACATAATTTCATATTAATTTGACCTCAAAAACGCTATTCTTTTTGTAGAAATAAACAGAAAGGAAGGCGTTTTTATTGTATATTTTAGAGTTACTTTATGTTTACGTTTAGAACATGTTAAAATAACCACGTATGCAAACTATAAAAAGAGAATAAGGGAGTCATGAGCTTGAAGAAGGCATTGAAAGGTTTATTATGGGGGACAGGCTCGATATTTGGTGCTTTCGCGGCATTTATTACGTATGTGGTAATTACGGATGTGAAGCATAAGGATGTTGAGAAGTTGAAGGTGGCAAATAATAACGAGCGCGTTCTTAAAGTTGGGGAAGAGTTTAAGGCGACAACGTTTAATATTGGCTACGGCGGTTTAGATAAGGATCAAGATTTCTTCTTAGACGGAGGGACGGGTTCGCGCTCTAGTAGTAAAGAGCAAACAGAAAAGAATATCAGCAATATGCTGTCTTTCTTACAAAAGGAAGATTCTGATTTTATTTTAGTGCAAGAGATGGATGAGAAGTCACTTCGTTCATTTGATGTGAATCAGTATAAGGCGTTTCAAGATGGACTGAAAGATCATGCGTCTACGTTTGGTTATAACTTTAATGCGCAGTGGGTGCCGGTGCCAATTAAGAAGCCGCACGGATATACGAACAGTGGACTTAGTTCGTTCTCAAAATATAAAGTAGAAGAAGTGACGAGATATCAGCTTCCTGGAAGAGAGATGTGGCTTCGTCAATTATTCGAATTAGATCGAGCGATTGTTGAGCATAAGGTTCCAGTTGATAACGGAAAATATTTACGAATGGTGAACGTTCATTTATCTGCATATGATAAGGGCGGAAACATTCGAAAGCAACAAGTTGAGTTTTTGAAAGAGTATATGAATAAGCATTACAAAAATGGCGATTATATCGTGCTTGGCGGAGACTGGAATCAGCTATTATCTGATGTGCAGTTAAAAGATCCGAAGTTTAAAGAAGAATGGCCAGAGTGGTTAGTACAGCTACCAGAAGATTTCACTGATGGTGGGTTCCAGTGGGCTGTTGATGATACTGTTTGGACAGTTCGTGATAATGTGAAGAGTTATGTCGAAGATGAGAACTTTGTTACGATTATCGATGGATTTTTAGTGTCTCCAAATGTGGAGATTGTGAGCGTACAAGGGCATGATTTGAAGTTTGAAAACAGTGATCATAACCCGGTTAGCGCAGTGTTGAAGTTAAAATAGTAGGGGAAGACAACGGAATGGTTCAAGAGAGAATGTGTGCAAGAAGAGTGTAAGCATATGTTGTCTGAAGTCTTATCCAATGTAAATAATCTCGGCTCGTTCATTCCATTAATGGATGAATGACAGAAATTGCAACGCATCAAGGAAACTTCCAAGTAAAGAAGACAAATATTGTCCAAGATGTGAAATATGCTTCGGATGTTATTCAAGAAACTTCCGCGGCAACAGAGGGAATATTAGCGAGTATAGAAGAAGAGATGCAATAATGGCTCTATTGAAACGTTTGATACTTTGAGCAGCTAGAGGGAATTTTAAGAAAGTAAAAGTGAAATGCTATCCTTTAAAAAAGAAGCCGCTGAAAAAGCAGGAATATCACGAATGACTCTCTATCGAAAAGCAAACTCAAATATATAAATCACGAACCTCGTTGACATCCAACGAGGTTTTACTTTTATTACTATCTACTTTGCGTGTGGTGTCAGCCTCGCTGGTACTCTCCCATCGCTATCAAGCTAAGATTTTACAGTACCCCCAAAACACAAATTTCATCTCAATTTTTTGTTTTATATGTTTCATTAAAAAAATGTTTTAGACTATAGAATAAAGTAGTAGACTGTTAAAAAATAGTTGTAGACTGAAAAGGTGTTTTCAATATGTGAAAACACCTTTTGCTAACATAGATTCCGCTATTGAGTAAGATAGTTCGCGATAAGAATGATAAAAAGTAAATAGCGCTCTACATATCAAAGTGTAAAGGTTCTCTATAATTTGAAAGAATACATACAGAAGGAAGAAAAAGAAAAGGAGATGATAAATTCTAGTGATTCTATGTGGCTAGATTATTTTGAAGAAGATGCATTAAAATAGTTTTGGTGGCCGACGGAAGAAGAATTACGTAACTACCAGATGTTATGGGAACAAACTCCCATAGAAAAACGTTTAACAGATCCTAAGCTTACGACCCCATGGGATTTTGAATCTATGATCGATGCGTTTGCTTGTGGGGAATATGAACTAATATCTTGTGAAAAGGTATCAAACAATATGGGAAGAATTGAATTTTATCCCTATGGATGGCCATATGGCGGGAGCGATGTGTTTAGAGCGTTGATTGAGTATAGTGGATTCAAAATTATCGATGAGAGCGTATAGGATTTACGATCTTTAAAGGTATAGTGATAGATATGGAATAGAATAAATCATAAAAAGAAACTACAGAAGGGATGAGAAAATATGTCCAATTACTTAAGGTCGGAATTTATCGAAAATGCAGGCGGCTGTATCGTATCGAAAAATATTTTAGATGGAAATGGAAAATTGAAATGGTTGGTTAGAGATGAATCTGTAAATAGTGTTGATAATGGATGGAGATTTTTTTCGGATATTGATGATGACGATTATGTAAACGATCCGAATAATTTAGTAGTATGCGATTTTAATACGGTAGCCCAAATTGAACCTGCTATTTTAGCGATTTATTTCTTTCCGGTCGGAAGTGATTTACAGTTAGTTGTAGAGGATGGAAAGCGTTATTTTGTTGATAATATAACGGAAGAAGTTGTAGATTTTTTGTATCATTAAAATAACATACATAACTAGAAAAGTATTTCATAGGGAAGCAAAAATTGGCTTCTATTAATAGTAAGATGAAATTTGATATAAGAAAAGGAATAATTTTTAGGTAGTGAATGAAGGAAAGAATAAATGGTTTGGGAGAAGTAAAAAATGAAAGAAGAAATGAAGCAGTATTTTCATATATTACTTAAAGAGTGGAAAGATTTTAATGATTCATTACCAAAATCTCCATGGATAGAAGAAGCAGATTCTTTTATATATGAAGGGGAACCAGATGCAGAGGAATACGTCTTCTGGAAGCCTATAGAAAAAGATGTGCTTCATGATTTTTCAGTTATAGAAAAGAAATTAGCAATACAATTACATCATTCGATTAAAGAATACTATAATTCTTACTGTTTTTTTGACTTAGCTGGAAGTTATTTAGAGTATAACCTGGAGCTAAATCCTGTTATACCGGGAATTGAACTCCGAGACTTTTATATCACTTTACAAGGCTATAAAAAATCGCACCATAATGAGTTAAAGAATATTCCTATAGGTATGGAGTGTAATGGGCTTTTAGTTGTTGTAGATAATGAAAATGGACAGGTGAAGATAGAAGATTATGAAAAAGGCAGTCTTGAAGTGATTAGTAATAGTTTAGCAGAACTTATTTCAATGCTCTAATGAAAGTATATAATATAGGGTTCAATTTGAAATATAAGTTAAGAGATAATGAATATGAGTAAATTATTATTAGAAAAAATAGAATTAGTCAAAGATATTTTAGGTGATGATTCATTTAGTTTGGTTATTGGTGAAATTGTGGAGGCAGAAAACCAAATAGATGAAAAATTAGAAGATAATATTTTAATAGTATTCCAACAGAAGTCCCCTTCCTCAAGCGCGTGCAGGACATAGTCCAGTGGTAGGGAGGGGATGAATGTTGGTCATGCACAGCACGAAGTTTTCGTTTCCTTTTTTGTAACTTCATGTATACTAGTAGTGAAGGGGAACGTATATTCGTTTATTTGTTTTTAGGAATTTGAAACACTACAATGAAAAAAGAGGAAGGTGATGAGAATGTTGCTGAGCCAAAAATATGAAATTTTCCCAACGAAAGTACAGAAAGAAATGTTAGAACGTTGGCTGCAATATTGTCGTCAAACCTATAACTCTGCTCTTTTAGATAAACAGAGAAAATATAAAGAAAATAAGCAATTGTATACACGTTCTGACATGCAAAAGCAACAAGTAATTGATAAGAAGAGATATTCTTTTCTGAAAGAAGTGCCATCACAGCCCTTACAAGAAGTATTTTTACGACTCAAAAAGGCATATGATGGCTTTTTTCGTGGGGATACAAACTATCCCAAATTGAAAACGTATAAAGACTATAATAGTCTCACTTTCCCTCAATTTGGATTCAAATCGAATGGGAAACACCGCTTTGCGATGTCATTTGCAGATAACGGAAATTTATATAACAAACAATTAGGAGAAATAGAGATTCATATGCATCGGCCGATAGAAGGAGCGATCAAACAGTTGATTCTGAAACGCCAATCGAAGAGATGGTACGCTATTTTTAGTGTCGAAAGACAAGTGGTACCTTCCTCTATTGTTATGGAAAATGCGATTGGTATAGATGTAGGACTTAATAAATACGCTGTTCTTTCCAATGGAGTGGTATTTGAAAATCCAAGGTTTCTGCTACAAAAAGAAAAACGACTGAGGAAAGCACAGCGTAACCTTTCGAAGAAAAAGAAGGACTCTGCGAACTATAAGAAGCAAGTAGAACGAATTCAGGTCCTTCATGAAAAGTTAGCGAATCAAAGAAAAGATTTTTTGCATAAATTAAGTTTTCACCTTACGCAAATGTATTCGGTGATTTGTATAGAGAATCTCGATATCCGAAGCATGGTTCGGAATCGAAACGTATCAAAGTCGATTTCTGATGCAGGCTGGGGCGCTTTTCGCAAGATGCTTATGTATAAGTGCGAAAAAATTGGAG
This sequence comes from Bacillus sp. 05T22, assembly GCF_056396765.1. Taxonomy (NCBI): domain Bacteria; kingdom Bacillati; phylum Bacillota; class Bacilli; order Caryophanales; family Bacillaceae; genus Bacillus; species Bacillus sp. 05T22. The sequence goes on along the minus strand of NZ_JBFTMC010000009.1, from coordinate 15,479 downwards.
GTCTTCTTGTGAAAGTAGATCCGGCATACACATCACAAGATTGCTCGAGCTGCGGGAATCGCGTGAAGAAATCCCTATCGATTCGGACACATATTTGTCCAACGTGTGGAACAGTATTAGACAGGGACCATAATGCAAGTCTAAACATTTTGTGCAAAGGGTTAGAACAATTACTTGTGAGAACGACAGAAGACTGAAACTGTAGGGCAAGGTTGTGTCCAAACAGTATAAACGACGCCTGTGGAGAGTATGTAAGTCTGCTTGGAAATCCCAAACAGCAGCACTCTATGAAACAGGAAGCCCCTTCTTCAAACAACTCGTAAGAGTGTTAAGGAGGGGTCATTCACAAGATTATTATTTTATTACAAGAAAATACAAAATATTGAATGGTGGAGTAATTACTATATACGGCCATCAAAAACTTGAAAGTATTCAGTTTTATGTGGAAGATATGCCAGATAGAGATGATAAATGGATTTGTATAGGGACAGTAGAAAAGTATCCATTATTTATTAATAAAATTGATGGAGAAGTATCTTGTTTGTTTGGAGATTTAATTGATCAAAATTTTGTTATTGAATCATACGGTGATTTTAGCAGTTTTTTAGAAAATTATTTTTTAGGGAGCCAATATATTGATATCGGCCTGTCTTTTGTTGAAGCGGGTGGAATAAGGAATTCCATTGGAAGTAAAGATGACGAGTGGTATAAACTGTTAGAATTGAATAGATTAGTTTAAAGGTATTACTTTGAATTTGGTGGTGAAAACTTTTTTACTTTAGAGAAGTAGAAATGAAAGGGGACGGCTATATGGAACCAAAACTTGCATTTTTAAGAAAATATAAAAGAAATGTAAAGCTTCAATCAATAGATAAAATAGATAATAAGGTCATACCTAGTATTTGGTATGAAATTTTTAAAGAATACGATAGCAGCAAGAGAATAAAAATGGTTTTAGAGATTTGGAGAACATACGTAGGGAAAGAATTAAGAAACACAATCTTATATTTGGAAGAGCACCTTTTCAATGTGGAGTTAATAGAAAATAACGGCATGTATTCGATGTTATACATACTGGAGACGTCGGATGGTGAAATAGTGTATTATGAAGCAGGAAATCCTATGGATACATTTCATAATAAAGTACTAGAAGTTTCATGGGATAGAATTCCCATTTCAGTTCGAAAGTTTTATGAAAAAGTTCATAATGGTTTTTATTATTATGCGAGCGGTGCTATGGGATTAGTGCCTTTTGAATGTGTTACTTATTTTGATGATGATGAGTGGGGAATTATTGAAGAATTAGAGGAGAACTTACAAATTGATTTGAAAACAACTTTTGGATTTTTTAAAAGTGGAGCGGGCGGTTATGTAGCTATTGATTATAACAATTGCAAATATGATAAATCTACATTATGGTTTACAAACGATCAACCAAAATATAATGTTGATTTTTGGGATGTAGTAGATGAATGGATTGTGATTGGTTTTGAAGCGTAGTATGTAGAGGGTTTAAGAATTACTTTTGTGTACTGAGAAACTATATATGAATGGAGTTTGTATGCATGGAAAAAGAAGGTGTGGTCTCATTATGGCTAGGAAATATGGAATCTGAAGATTTTTTAGAGGATTATTTCAGTATAAAATATACAGATGATGGTGATTCCATACCATCACCATTTATAAAAGACTTTCATATTTGTATGTATGATATTGATGAGGACTTTATTGAAAAAGAATTTTATTTAAAGCGAAGTGATAATCTAGAAGCTTTATTAACCGGGTGTTCTTATGAAGAAGTTGTGATACCACAGATGAAAAGATTTGCTTCGAATACACTAGAGATGAAATACAACACGATTATTATGATATATAACTATGAATACAGCGGCGAAATAACAAATAAAAATGAAAATCTTTATGAAATGAAATACATAGGAGCTGTTTCGTATAAATGATAATAAAAAGGGGATGAGAACATGGAAGTTAGAGAAGTACATTCATTTAATCTGAATTCAGAAAAAGAATTTTCTGAAATTCAAGATAAATTGATACATAGAATTGAATTGAAAAATAACTTTCATCTAGAAAATGTAAGTTTAATAGCTGGAGTAGATTTAGCTTATTGGGAAAAAGATGATAAGCACTATGGAACTTGCTGTATTGTTGTTATTGATTATCATACGAAGAAGGAAGTGGAGAAGGTCTATAGTTATGGGGAGGTAACGGTACCGTATATACCAGGTTTTTTAGCATTCCGTGAGTTGCCTTTAGTAATAGAGGCAACTAAAAAGCTTACTTCAGATCCAGATATATTCATGTTCGATGGAAATGGTTATTTACACTATAAACATATGGGGATTGCGACACATGCTTCTTTTTTTCTACAAAAACCTACAATCGGTGTAGCGAAAAGTTATCTTAAGATTAAAGGTGTTGATTTTATCATGCCAGAGAATAAGGAGTTTGCTTTTAGTGATATTATGATTGATGACGAAGTATATGGGAGGACTCTGAGAACAAGAGAAAATGTAAAACCAATTTTTGTCTCTTGCGGAAATAATATAGATTTAGATACGAGTATTCAAATTGTATCGAATTTAATAGGGAAAGAAAGTAGATTACCAATTCCAGTAAGGTTGGCAGATTTAGAAACGCATAAGGTAAGAAGAGACAAGAGGGAAAATGATAGATGATAGGTATGTCTATGTAAAAAGGGATAGGAGGATGATCCCTTTTTTTTGTTATATTCGACGAAATACGACAACGCATAAAAACTTTATTTGCTATGATATTTTTTGGAATATTTCATTTTTATAATAATGAGTTGTATTAGCTATTCTTTATGGTGTTTTTGGAGAGATTCACTCTACAAACACCATGACAACATTAGTTAGAATCAAAGTGTTTATTTAGAGGGGAATGAATAAAAGTGAAAGACATGGAGAAATATCGCGAAAAAATTAAGGTGATTTCTTTTGATAGAGAACAAAATAGAATGGTGGAAGTGGAAGAAAATAAAATGATTTTCGCCGATGTTGGCGGAATGGAAGAGATTAAGAAGAAAATTAATATGGATTTTATTATGCCAATTAAAAATCCTGAATACTTTCAAGCGTTTGGTAAGAAAACAGGTGGAAGCTTATTATTTTATGGACCGCCTGGTTGCGGGAAGACATTTTTAGCACGTGCGGTAGCTGGGGAAATTGATGCGAATTTTATTCATTTGGAACTGCAAGCTATACTTTCTATGTGGACTGGTGAGTCTGAGAAAAATTTACATGAGATTTTTGAGGAAGCGCGGAGAACAAAGCCATGTATATTGTTTATTGATGAGTTAGATGCATTTGGAGGGAATAGACAAAAAATGGGTTCCCATCATCAGCGGACACTAGTAAATCAATTGCTAGTAGAAATGGATGGAAGTAATTCTTTTAATGAAGGAGTTTATATTATTGGTGCAACAAATACACCATGGTATATTGATCCTGCGTTACGTCGTCCAGGACGTTTTAATTCTCTTGTTTTTGTTGCACCACCGACTTATGAGGAACGATTAACAATATTAGATTTGAAAACAAAAGATAAGCCGAAAACAGAATTACAGCTTGACTTGGTCGCAAAGTATGCAGAGCATTTTTCGGGTGCCGATTTAACATATTTAGTTGAGGATGCGATTAATCAGGCGATTCAGCGTTCATTTGAAACAGGGCAATTACAACCTCTTTCAAATGAAGACTTGCTAGAAGCGATGAAAAAACGTCAGCCAACGACTTTAGATTGGTTTTCAACAGCGAAAAATTATGCGACATTTAGCGATGTGAATAAGGATTTTGATAAAGTGCTAGATTATATGAAAGAACACAGATTGAAATAGCAGGTAAGAAGCAGGGGATGAGGGAATGGAAGACAATTTTAGAAGGGTTTATTATTTGCTGAAACTTGGTGATGTTGAGCGTGCCAAAGAAGAAGCGGAACTTATGGTTAGGGAAGATCCAGAAGATGTTTATGGATATCTCAGCTTAAGCTATGTATATTTCTATGGGCTTCATGAAAGTGATATTGCAAGTGAATATATAGAAGAAGCACTTAAATTAGATCACTTAAATGAATTTGTTCTTTTAGCAGGATTAGATATTTTTACTGCGCAAAGTAATTTTACAAGATTAAGAGAAATAGCGGAAATTGGTATAAGAAACTATCCTGAAGAGGGATCATATTATTTCTATATGAGCGAAGCTGTCATGCATCTTGAAGGAATGAAAAATGTACTTGTTTACCTAGAAAAGGCGATGGAATTAGACCCTGAAAATGAAACGTATGTAGGCAGGTATGCTTATATCCTTTTGAAACATTTCCCAAAACGAAAAGAAGAGGGATTAAAGGCTGAAAAGCGTGCTTTAGAATTAAATCCAGAAAATATAACGAATCTTTTCTGTTTTGCAAGTATAGCGAAGGAGAAGAGGAATTTTAAAAAAGCAAGAATGCTAGCTGAAACTGCGATGAAACTAGATCCAAATGATGAGGGCGTTAGAGAAATTTATAAGGATATAATTGTAACGAAAAATAAATTTTGTGCTTTTACTATGGGATTTTCACAAATTTTAGAACGAGCTTTTTCTAAATTTTGCTCGTTATTTGGATTTGTATATAATTTGAATCGGTATGTGTATACTTTTTTAATTGTATTAAGTTTTATTGGATGGCTTATTCTTCCTATATATGTGATAGGTAGGTATGCAGGTATTATCTATTTTGTTGTTCTTGTGATGTGTCTTGTTTCTTCTATTATTAAAGGGAAGATATATAAAGAAGTTGGACTAGGTATGCCTTCGGATTGGAGAACGAATCTGCGCCGGAATCAATTTATTAGAGATCGAGAAATCTCTAAAATGAAACGTGATGTTGGGAAAGTAGAGCCTGTAAATATATCGACACAAAAGCTGTCACCAGAAGAGATTGAGTCGCAATTAGCAAGTTTTTGGGGAAAAGAAGCCGTGTTTGAAAAACAACAAGCCGAAGAAGTAGCGCCCACGGTTGCTCGGTCACAATTATCGTCTGAAGAGCATAAACAAATTCAATCGTATTCAGATATTAAATCTCCGCGTTATAATAAATGGGGAATCTGCCTAGTCATTATTTTCTCTTTTACTCTTATGTATCGTGCTGAAAAATTATACAACCTGTATCAGAGGGAAACTGGAAATACAACGCCACATATCAGCCAAGAAACAAAACAATCGATTGTTGAATATCAGGATAGAGCGCTCGAAGAACAAAAAGAAAAATTCAATAAGTATACGGTGGAATCTATTTTATATTCATTGAAAAGAAGTGATTTTAGTGAGAAATCACTTCAGCAATTTGTTGAGGAAGATTATGTTCCAGTTGTGATGGGAAAGGTTGGTCAACCTAGTGTCGAGAAATTAAAAAATGCACATCCAACTAAATTTTATAAAGAAGGAACAATTACATATGTATTATTGCAAGATGAGGAGGGCTCGTTTCTTTTAGAAATCCGAACAACAAAAATAAGTCACGTTTACGGTGAAAGTTGGGATAATAGTGAGCGAGAGATGCAGAGATACCATGAGTTAATTACGAAAATTGATACACAAGGTATTGCAGTAGGAACAAAATAAAATCATATAGGTTACATTGTTTATTTTTATATAACAAGTAAGGGGGACAAATGTCCTCCTCTTAGTTTTTGCTGAATGTTGAGGTAGGGATATTACTGCTCGTTAATGTGTGATAAATTTAATTGAAAAATAAGAAAGTTTTTTGATTTGTTACATATATTTTAGTGAAAGGCCTTTCACCATTTTATCACCTAGGGGGCAATCATAATGAAGTTTTTGTCTTACCTTACAGTAATTCTGGTGATTCTTGGCGGTTTGAATTGGTTGTTTGTTGCGCTGGATTATAATGTAGTTGAGAAATGGTTTGGTTCTACACCAGCTCTTGTGGATACCATTTATTGGCTCTTTGGTCTTTCTGCTCTTTATCAAATTTATGATCGGTTTTTTACGGACAATTAGCTCTTATAAATTTATGAATGGAGTGTTAAGCGAGATGAAATGCTTAACACTTTTTTGTATGTTTATAAAAGTAAATGCATCTGCAAACGGTTCCATTGCGTCTTGCATCCTAATAAAGCAAAACAAATTGACCGTATATTTTATATGGGTTATAATTCAGAAAGTTTAAAAAATAACGAATATAGAAACAGGGAGGTCATACGGTTGATGGAGAGAGTTTACAATTTTTCAGCAGGGCCATCTATACTCCCTTTGCCAGTTTTAGAAAAAGTGCAAAAGGAGCTTTTAAATTATAACGGGACAGGTATGTCTGTTATTGAAATGAGTCACCGATCTTCGCAGTTTCAAAGTATTATAGATGAAGCAAGTAGCTTGCTTCGTGAATTGATGCACATTCCTGAGAATTACGATGTTTTATTTTTACAAGGAGGAGCATCTTTACAGTTTTCAATGGTTCCGCTGAATTTAATGAATGAACATAAAAGATCCGGATACGTACTTACAGGTTCATGGTCTAAGAAAGCCTTACAGGAGGCTCAGAAAACTGGTGAAGTAGAAGTTATTGCTTCATCGGAAGAAAATCATTTTTCAACGATTCCACATGTAGATGTTCCAATGATTCCGAAAGAACTAGATTATGTACATATAACAACGAATAACACGATTGAAGGAACGAAATATGTTGAGTTACCACAGTTAGAGAATATTCCGCTTATTGCTGATATGTCTTCGAATATTTTATCTGAAAAATACGATATAGAGAAATTTGGTTTCATTTATGCAGGAGCACAAAAGAATTTAGGACCAGCAGGACTAACGATTGCAATTATTAGAAAAGACTTAATTGGTAAAGCGGATACTTCTTGTCCGACAATGTTAAACTATGAAACTTACAGTAAAAATAATTCCTTATATAATACACCGCCATCCTTTAGTATTTATGTGACGAAGCTAGTATTAGAATGGTTAAAGGAGCAGGGCGGCGTATCCGCAATTGAAGAACAAAATAGAAAAAAAGCAGCGCTTCTATACGATTTCTTAGATGAATCAAAATTRTTTACTTCACCGGTTGATCCTGCATATCGTTCGCTTATGAATATTCCATTTACAACACCATCCAATGATTTAAATGAGCAATTTTTACAAAAAGCTAAAACACTAGGGCTTGTTACATTAAAAGGACATCGTTCTGTTGGTGGTATGCGAGCTAGCATTTATAACGCAATGCCAGTGGAAGGCGTTCAACAATTAGTAGATTACATGAAGGATTTTGAGCTAGAGAATAGATAGGGAGATGGGGAAATGTTTCGCGTTCAAACATTAAATCAGATTGCTGAAAAAGGCTTGCAAATTTTTGGTGGAGAGCGATATGAGGTTGGAGAAGACTTAGAACATCCAGACGGTATACTACTTCGAAGCTTTTCCTTACATCAAGAAGAATTTTCAAAAGATTTAAAGGCAATTGCAAGAGCTGGAGCTGGTGTAAATAACATTCCTGTAGAACGTTGTACAGAAAGAGGGATTGTTGTTTTCAATACACCAGGGGCAAATGCGAATGCAGTGAAAGAGCTTATTCTTGCCAGTCTTATCATGTCATCACGTAATATTATAAGTGGGGTTAGTTGGACAACAGGATTAGAAGGTGAAGAAGTTCCGCAGCTTGTCGAAGCAGGGAAAAAACAATTCGTTGGTTCAGAGATAGCAGGAAAACGACTTGGTGTTATTGGACTTGGTGCCATTGGTGCTCTTGTCGCAAATGATGCATTATCTCTTGGTATGGATGTTGTTGGATACGATCCATATATATCTGTTGAAACAGCATGGCGCTTATCAACACACGTACAACGTGCATTTAGTTTAGATGAAATCTTTGCAACATGTGATTATATTACATTGCATATTCCACTGACAGATCAAACGAGAGGGATAATTGGAGAACATGCTGTGCAAACGATGAAAAAAGGTGTCCGTCTTTTTAACTTTTCAAGAGGAGAACTTGTGGATGAAGTTACGTTAGCAAAAGCTTTAGAAGAAGGAATTATTAATCATTACGTAACTGATTTTCCAAATGAAAATGTAATAAAAATGAAAAATGTAACGGCAACGCCCCATCTTGGAGCTTCAACGTATGAATCTGAAGAGAATTGTGCAGTTATGGCTGCTTGTCAATTACGAGACTATTTAGAAACAGGAAATATCCGTAATTCAGTAAATTATCCAAATGTGGAACTTCCTTATGTCGGAAAGAAACGAATTACAATTATGCATCAAAACGTTCCAAACATGGTGGGGCAAATTACAGGATGTTTAGCGGAACATCATATTAATATTGCTGATATGATAAACCGTAGTAAAGGCTCTTTTGCATATACAATGATTGATATCGATAATGGAATTGATGATATAATTAAAGAAAATGTAGTTGAAAACATAAAGAAAATCACAGGTGTAGTAGCTGTTCGAATGATTGTATAAAGGAGAGAGAGATTTGGCGACAATTCGACCATTCAGGGCAATTCGTCCAGTATCTGATAAAGCTGCACAAGTTGCAGCACTGCCGTATGATGTGTTAAATAGTGAAGAAGCAAGAGAAGTTGTAAAGGGAAACCCATATTCCTTTTTACATATTGATAAAGCTGAAATAGACTTAGATCCGGCTGTTTCACCATATGATAATAGCGTATATGAAAAGGCAAGTGAAAACCTACAACGTTTAATGCAAGAAGAAGTATTGATTCAAGATGAAGAGCCATGTCTTTATATTTATCAATTAACAATGCAAGGGCGAACACAGTCTGGGCTTGTCGTTTGTACATCAATCGACGAGTATACTGATAATACAATTAAAAAGCATGAGCGGACCCGTCATGAAAAAGAACAAGATCGCATTCGTCATGTTGATATATGTAATGCGAATACAGGTCCGATTTTTTCAACATATCGTGCGAAAGAAGACGTAACAAAGTTAATTGCAACTTGGCAAGAAAATCACACGCCAATTTATCAATTTACTACGGATGATGGTGTGGAGCATGTAATATGGAAAATCGCAGAAATTGATGCGATTTCTGCATTAGTAGAATCATTCGAAGAGATTCCTTCCTTATATATTGCAGATGGACATCATCGATCAGCATCTGCTGTGAAAGTTGGGTTAATGCGTAGGGAACAATATCCGAACTATACAGGAGAAGAAGAATTTAATTTCTTTTTATCTGTTTTATTCCCTCATGATGAACTATCAATTTGGGATTATAATCGTGTTGTGAAAGATTTAAATGGTTTATCACAGGACCAATTTTTACAGCAAATTTCACACTATTTTTATGTGGAAAAAGCTGATGTATCTCCATATAAACCAACTGAACCAAAATCATTTGGTATGTATTTGGATCAGGGGTGGTATAAACTAACTGTGAAAGAAGAAACATTTGATGCCCAYGATGTTGTACAACGTTTAGATGTTTCTATTTTACAAGATCACTTATTGAGTCAAGTATTACAAATTCACGACCCACGTGCAGATAGCCGCATTGATTTTGTTGGTGGTATTCGAGGTTTAGAGGAACTAGAGCGCCTTGTAAATCGTGGTGATTATAAAGTAGCGTTTGCTTTATATCCTACATCAATGGAAGATTTATTAGCAATTGCCGATGCGGGGGAAGTTATGCCACCAAAGTCCACTTGGTTTGAACCGAAGCTTCGTAGCGGCCTTTTTATACATTCTTTAGAATAGAGAAAAGACAGCAGATCAAATTTAAGACATACAAATAGTAAGAGTAAAGATAGTAAGGATTGAATATCCCTACTATCTTTTTTAACTATAAGTACAAATTAAAGATCCATAGTAATAATTGACGACTTATGAAAATACGCTATACACTATTCTTTCTTCAACTAAGGGATAGGCTCTAAAGTACCGTAGTTGATTGAAATTCCTCTTCCAACCATAAAATAGTATGAACACATTCTATCCATTTTCATCTTCTATAGTGTAGTACCTGTGCTGTATGAATGGATAACAGGTAGTTATCTACAAAAACAACGTGATTTTTGTATTGATCTAATGGTTCTAGATGTGATGAAATTTATGAAATCGTAGCCATCCGTCATTTTGCATTGATGACCTTGGATTCCGTCTTGCTCGTTCTTTTTGACTCCTACAAAGAGGGAGGACAGCTTAACTAACGGAGTACTACAGGTGAATAAAAAAGAGCCTGTATCGAAAATTACTTGGTAATCGAAGGTGTAGGTTTTAATTTGTAATATTTATTAATATTTGTATATATTTAATTTTAAATGCGGGCTTTTTCTTGCAAAAAACACAATTGTTTCTTAATGTAATAGTGTAGAAGGATAAACAAGGAAGGATTTAATGAATATGATACATATTTTATTAGCGGATGATGACGGGCATATTAGAGAATTATTACATTACCACTTACAAAAGGAAGGCTATAAAGTTTTTGAAGCTGAGGATGGAAAGGTAGCGCAATCCATATTAGAAAAAGAAAATATTCACCTGGCCGTTGTCGATATCATGATGCCATTTATTGACGGATATACTTTGTGCGAAGAAATTAGAAAGTATCATGATATACCTGTTATTTTATTAACTGCTAAAGATCAATTGGTGGATAAAGAAAAAGGATTTATTTCAGGAACAGATGATTATATTGTAAAGCCATTCGAACCAGCGGAAGTTATTTTCCGTATGAAAGCTTTACTTCGTCGTTATCAAAAGCTGAGTGCGGACGTTATCACGCTTCACGGAACAACGATTGATAGAAAAAGCTTTGAGGTAAAATGTAATGACCAAACGATTTTACTTCCTTTAAAGGAATTTGAATTGTTATCACAACTTGCAGGGTATCCTGGAAGAACGTTTTCAAGAGAAGAGTTGATTGAACTTGTTTGGGGGATGGACTTTGAAGGAGATGAACGGACAGTCGATGTTCATATTAAACGTCTTCGAGATCGTTTTTCAAAACGAACAGATGATTTTCAAATTAAAACGGTACGTGGACTTGGTTATAAGTTGGAGCTGAAATAAGATGAAGTCACTTTATTCTAGATTTGCATTGATTACTATTGGGATTATGCTTCTTAGTAGCATCATTGGTTTTTTATTAACCAATGTTTATTATCAAGTAAAATTAAAACCGTATAATAGTGAAAAGATTTTACGTTACGCCGAGGAAGTAAAACATTTATATGAAAAACAGACTGAGGAAAATAAGGATGAGTATTTACATTCTATTGCGAAATTAGGTTATGAGATTTATGTAGTAGATGATCAAAAACAGGGGAAACGAATTGGAAATGCTTTTCGGACTATAAAGATTAGTGATGCTACCATTGACAAAGTCTTACAAGGGAAAACATACAATGGTGTTTCTACCTATCCAACTCGTCTATTTATAACAGGCTTTTTTGATAATGAATTAATTAATAGCGTAGGGGTTCCGCTGAAACATGGTGATAAGCAATATGCCTTATTTATTCGTCCTGATATTCAGCAACAATTCGGCGAAATGAGGATTTTCTTAGCGGTATTGCTTGGATTTATTGTTGTATTAAGTATCATTTTTATTGCAATCGCAGCGCGGTATATCGTTCGTCCGATTCGCATATTTACAAAAGCGACGCAAAAAATTGCGAATGGTGAATATGATATTGAATTAGAAGAAGGGCGAAAAGATGAGATTGGAACATTATCTACGAGTTTTAAAAAAATGATAAAAAGTATAAAAGAGTTAGATCAAATGAGACAAGAGTTTGTTTCTAACGTGTCTCATGAATTTCAATCTCCACTTTCCTCGATTCAAGGTTTTTCTAAAACTCTACAGTCAGAAAAGATGACAGAAGATGAAAGAAAACGTTATTTACAAATTATTGAGGGCGAAAGTAAGCGAATGTCTAGTTTATGTAAGCAGTTACTTACGCTTGCTTCTTTAGATAAAGAGGAAAAGGTTCTTCAAATAAAAGAATTTGATGTGCATAAACAAATGAAAGATGTCATTTTTATGTTGGAATGGAAATGGCGTGAAAAAGACATAGCGGTTGAATTTGACGTACCTAACATAAATGTAAGAGGCGATGAAAATTTACTTCATCAAGTGTGGACAAATATCTTTACAAATAGTATTAAGTTTACAGATAGTGGTGGAACGATTGGATTTGCTGTAGAAGAATTAGAAACGAGTGTAGTGATTTCAATCTCAGATAGCGGGATTGGTATGGGACAAGAAGAAGTAGGTCGGATTTTTGATCGATTTTATAAGGTGGATACAGCAAGGGCTCGTAATGTAGAAGGAAGTGGCTTAGGTTTATCCATTGTGAAGAAAATTGTTGAATTGCATCATGGAGAAATCTCAGTGGAGAGTGTAAAAGGAGAAGGTACGACGTTTCGAATTGAATTACCGAAATAATGAGAAGGACTGATTTGAAGAGGAAATCTTTAAATCAGTCTTTTTTTATAGGATAAAATGATAAAAATGCTAAAAGAAAATATGTAAATCATTTGAGGTAGATTGTTGGAAGTAGCCATTTGGAAAGGGGTACGTCATTTTCTATTATGTTTAGTATTGCTAGTTGTATATTACATAGAGCATGCGACACAAATTTCATAGGTAAATGCAAAACATGGTAGGGATCCAGGATTAAGTTTTTATACACATATCTGAGATCAATACGCCCCATTTTATGTACAAGTTATTAGTTCTTCAGAAGAAGCGCCCCATATTATTGATGGCCTACTGTATCATGAAACAGATTTAAAAATTGAAGAACATTATACGGATACAGCAGGCTTCGTAGATCACGTTTTTGCCATGTGTCATATGTTAGGATTTCGATTTGCTCCTAGAATTAAAACGTTTAGTAAAAATAAAATTTATACTTTTGGAAAGCCCGTAAATCAACCACATCTAGAATTTATGATTGGCGGAACAATTCATACAAAGAAAATAAGAGAAAATTGGGATGACTTATTACGATTAACTAGCTCTGTTCGTAATGGAACCGTCACAGCTTCTCTGATTCTCAAAAAGCTTGCGGCTATTGTAAAAGAAGAATTTGAGGATTTAAAAAGGGGTTTATTAAGGAATTAGTTATTGTGGGAAGCAAGGGTATAGTTCACTGTTGTAATGCAAGGTTTTTTCTTATTGAACTAAAGAACCAAGTTAGGCCAGTAAAGAATGTGAATAAGCTTATGTATAAATTGATTACGTTGAGGAGTAGAACCAAATGGGGATTAGAAAAGCGAAGGTTGAAGATGATTAACGAATCTGTATAAGAGTCATCTTACCATGATTATGAAGGAAGTAAAACGAACTTCAAAATATCAATCACGATCTAGAAAAAGTTAGAAAATATTTTAGCGTTTGTTTATCCCTTCTGAAAGAATAAGGAATTCTCTCAGAAGGGTTCAAAAGAAAAAACATTTACTTTATCAAAACTTAAAATCAAGAAAGAAGTCACCAAATCTTATTTAGTAGCTAATCCAAAAAACCATTTTGAATAAAGATTGATCATTTCAATAAAACCTATTCAACAAACGTTCCCATTTGTTTACCTTACATACGCGAATTACCAATAACTTCTGTTCCATATATTACATCTTGCAAACATTTTTTTTAAAGTTATACTTTTTATATCAACAAAGAAATTTGTATCACCAATCATAAAATTCGGCTATACCCTTGACTTAGGAGTTTGACAGGCTAAAATTCGGTCTGTTTTTTTGCTGCAACAAAGACATGTGCAATACTACTACATCTTGTGATAAAACAGATAAACATATTTTTTTATTAAAATTCTCCAATTATCTTATATTTTCATAGGGTGACTGAGTAGTTATCAGGAATATTTATATAAGCTACAAATTAGGATTGCGTTTCATAGGAGGTTTAAATGAAAAAAATATTGCCGGGAGCCATTTTATCTTATACCCAGTATGGATATTTAAAAATACCAAAAAATATTAAAAGCCAATGTCCGAATYGCGGTAAATCAAGTGAATTTACGTTGAAAGCAAATTTTTACCAAGTGAAAAAAAGAGGATTATTCGCAGAAGGGCTTTGTTCTGAATGTGAAAAACCATCAGAGTTTGTCATTATGTTTCATAATTGTTCAGATCAAATCAATGAAGTAGACATCTTTATGTATAATCCTTCAGATTCAAAAGATCCTTTACATCAACTCGAACACAACCAAAAAATCCCTATAGACCTTCTCAGATCATATCGCTCTACCTTAAATATCAGTCAGTCAAAAGATCATTCTGCTACTGCAGTAATGTCAAAACGAGTTCTTGAAGGTGTCCTCAAACATTTCCTTGGGGAGAAAACGAATGGGCAGTCTCTTTGCCAGCAATTCGAGCAATTTCCAAAACATGTTGATTTAACGAAACCGATCCAAAATATTGGCCACCTTGTTCATCCGGACAGTCCTTTTTATGAAATGCTTGAACTAAAGCAAGAAATTGACGATGAAATGATTGTTTTATTAACAGAATTATTGGAAGTCCTGGTCGAATATTTATTTATACTGCCTGAAAAAATCGAATTGATACATGATAAGATTGAACAGAAATTGAAATAGAAGTCGCACATATGACTATCCATTTGAGAGTAGGAATATTCCTTTCATATAAAGTGAAACTTCTATCAGTGATTTTTTCATCCCCACTGACGGAAGACCAGCTAATATACGAAAAAAAGAAGATAGCCACCTATATATGAGATGGCTATCTTCTTTTTTTGAACGAGCTTTTAAAAAGTCCATTATTATTTTAACGAAAAATATCTTTTGCTACCCAGCCGACTACACCATCTTTTTTTATGTGAGGTGCAAAAGATTAATGCTTGTAATATATCCCTGAGGATATATTACAAGCACTCTGGCAAGAGCATAAATTAAATGCAATGGACAATCCCTATGGAACATGTCATGCACGATTGAAAGGAGATTGTCCACATATGGAAGCGCCACCTTGTTTGACATGCAACAGTGGTAATCCTTGCAAAGGCTTGGCGATTGGATTTTCAGAGCTAGATATTGAAAAATATGAGTTGCACATTAAAACGACAACAAGGGCTGTAGAAGTAGCTAAACAACATAATCGTGAGGATATGGTTGAAAAACATGAACGAAATCTACATCGATATGTAAAGGTAAGAGGGGGAAGAAGTGTGAATACAATTTGTTCACAAGAGGAAATTATTGAAAAAGTAAAAGAGATTTTATGCAGTTGTATACCTAAACACATTCCTAAAGAACAACTTACGTGAGTGTAGTGTAATGCTAAAAAAAGAACTGAAATACTTGTCACAATATTATTTTTCTAGGTTTTCCTTAAAAATGAACGGTTCATTTTTAAAGTGAAATCGCTCTTTTAAAAAGCTCCCTAAATTTCTCCCTATCTTCTGATGTAAA
>NZ_JBFTMC010000008.1:0-70351 GCF_056396765.1 Bacillus sp. 05T22 | reverse complement strand
GTATTAGGCACGCCGCCAGCGTTCATCCTGAGCCAGGATCAAACTCTCCAATAAAGTTAGTTTGTCTAGCATCTAAAATAAAAATTGACGTTTCACGTTGTTTGTTTCGTTCAGTTTTCAAAGAACTTGTTTGCCGCTCATTTGCGACTTCCTTATGTTAACATCTTCATTTTTCGATGTCAACTAAGTTTTTTAATTTCTTTTTTCGCTTTCTGCTGTTTCGCATCAGCGACGGTTATTAATATATCATGTGGAAAAATGAAATGCAACACCCTTTTAAAACTTTTTTATAAAAAATAGCCAAGTTTCTCTATTTACGTCATATAATTAATAATATATATATCCATTTTGATTTTCCAACATATAAATCATTGCTATTACAGAACAAGAAGTGACCTGCATTCGGTTCCTCTCCTTGCTTTCACCTGGCATGGGGTTGGCGCTTCTATGCATGGACGGATTCTCTCTCCCACCTAAAAAAGGTTTGTGTCGGTTTTTCAATTTGTATTTATCCCGCATTAACGGGCAGTAACACCCCCACCTCAAGGTTCAGAGAGAAATGAGGAAGATAGGTGGGGGATCAACTGTCCGTAAAAGCCCGATTGGTTCAACTAATAATCAGTGGGGGATGAAGACCCCCCCCACTGATTAAAGTTTCACTTTATATAGAATATTCTTCTTTACATACAGCTTATCTTCCATCAACACCGTTTTTCTCTACATTTCAGTTCGTCTCAACGCGTTTATAACTTCTTATCCATATTCTTTACAAAGATACAATTCACAACTTTATAAGATGAACTTTCTATTGATAGATTGTCATCACCACTACATCGAACAAACTCACAAGGAGGAATATACATATGGACTATACCGATTTACTAATCAAGTTAGGTCTCTCTGCTATTTTAGGATTTGCTATCGGTTTAGAACGTGAATTAAAAAGAAAACCACTTGGCTTAAAAACGTGCTTAGTCATTTCAATTATTAGCTGTCTCCTCACGATTGTTTCTATTAAATCAGCTTATAACTTACCTCATACAGATCATATCAACATGGACCCCCTTCGCCTTGCAGCTCAAATTGTATCTGGAATTGGTTTTTTAGGTGCCGGTGTTATTTTAAGAAGAGGAAATGACAGTATTGCAGGCTTAACTACCGCCGCTATGATTTGGGGAGCTTCCGGTATTGGAATCGCTGTGGGGGCTGGTTTTTATCTTGAAGCAATTTTCGGCATGTGTTTTCTTATGATTAGCGTCGAACTCATTCCATTAACAATGAAAGTTTTAGGTCCTAGGTCACTCCGGCAACGAGATATCGCTGTCAAACTTGTTGTAAGCAATATGAACAATATCCCTATTGTTATTGAAGAAATAAAAGCAATGGACATAAAAGTAAAAAACATGAAACTCAAAACATTAGAAAATGGTTCACACTTTTTACAACTAAAATTGTCTGTCGATCAAAAAAGACATACAGCTGACGTCTATTATGCGCTGCAACATTTAGAAAGTGTACAGCAAACGGAAGTTGAAAGTATGTAGTATTCCTTATGAACTACTGAAAAGACTCTCTTACAAAACAGAGAGTTTTTCTTTTTTTCATAATGGTAACAATGTAGCTATACAAAATGAGGAGGAATATAAGTTTGAAATCACGAGCTAACCTAGTAGATGTATTTCGCGACTCCATTATTTTCCGCTTAATTAGCTTCATTGTTGTACTTATTACTGTTTTTGGTTTTCTAATATATAAATTAGAACCCACTTACTTTTCTACATGGTTTGATGGAATCTGGTGGGCACTTGTTACAACCTTTACTGTCGGTTACGGTGATTACGTTCCGCATACACCTGTAGGAAAACTTACAGGCATGATTCTCATTTTATTAGGCACAGGTTTCTGCTCCTATTATATGGTATTATTCGCTACCGAAATGATTAGTAAGCAATATATGAAAATTAAAGGCGAAGAAGCTGCTTCTTGTCACGGTCATATGATTATTGTCGGCTGGAATGAGCGCGCAAAACAAGTCGTGAGCCAAATGCATGTGTTACAACCAGACCTTGATATCGTACTCATCGACGAAACCCTTCCGTTGCTTCCAAAACCTTTCCATCACTTAGAGTTTATTAAAGGATGTCCACACCATGATCAAACTTTATTAAAAGCAAATATTAAAACAGCCCATACGATTTTAATAACGGCAGATAAAGAAAAAAATGAAAGCTTAGCTGACACACAATCAATTTTAAACATTTTAACTGCTAAAGGACTGAATCCAAATATTCACTGTATCGCTGAACTACTCACTTCTGAACAAGTTCAAAATGCAACTAGAGCGGGAGCGACAGAAATTATAGAAGGAAATAAATTAACAAGCTACGTCTTTACTGCATCTCTTTTATTCCCTTCTATTTCAGGTGTATTATTTACACTTTATAATGAAATCTCGGAAAGTAAATTGCAGCTGATGACTGTTCCTACATCTTATAGCGGAAAAACTTTCGAGGCTTGCAGTAGCCTCCTTTTAAAACAAGGCATCCTACTGCTAGGTGTGCAGCGGAATGAACAATATCACATCAATCCCATTCATTCCTTCGTTACTATTGAAAGCGACGTATTTATCGTAATTAAACATTAATGAGATGCTTTTCCAACTCTTTTACTAATGCCTTTCCAATATCAATATATTTTCTTTTTATATTCCCATCTGCATCTTGTGGCTCTGCAAATTGATCTAACCCACTTGCTCCAGCTGCTAATGTATTTACCTGATCATCCAGTTCGTCTTGGTATACATGTGAAAGAAGATACGGTGTATCAAGGCGAACAACTACTCCCGGTACATCCAGCTCTCCTTCAACTGCTGTAAATGGTACTCTTAAAAATTGATACCCATCTTCCTCATCTATTTTATAATCGAAGCATCCTTTCTCGTAATCCCAATTGCCGCCGATACTATAACCAAGCGGTTTTAATACTTCTTCTAATTTAAAAAGGGCATATGTATGGCCTTCTAAATTTGATTGAATTGGAATCAAGCTATTCATCCTTCCTAGACTTTTTCCTTAGCATGCCCGATTCATATTTGTTCTAATATCGATATATCGGCGATTCGACACAACTTATCGTCTATTCAGCAACATTCGACAAGTCTCATCCCAATCTTTCCAATAAAAAAAGCTATCGGGACTATCCCGATAGCTTTTTCCGCTTTTCTTTGTTCAGCTACATACAGCGGCTAGAACCTCCGGTCATTTCACTCTCTCGGTCGAAGTAAAAAACACTTCTTCGTCGAGAACTCCAATGCCCTGCGGTTCTGAGCAAGCCGCTTCCGCTTTTCTTACTTCAAACGTTCTTCTAATTCTGCTTTTAATTCTTCGAATCCTGGTTTTCCAAGAAGAGCAAACATGTTTTTCTTGTATGCTTCTACACCTGGTTGGTCAAATGGATTTACGCCTAATAGGTAACCGCTCATCGCACATGCCTTTTCGAAGAAGTATACAAGGTAACCGAATGTGTATTCATTTAATTCTGGAATGTTTACGATTAAGTTTGGTACCCCGCCATCACTATGAGCTAGTAATGTACCTTCGTATGCTTTTGTGTTTACGAAGTTTACTGTTTCACCAGCAAGGTAGTTCAGACCATCTAAATCGCTCTCATCTAATTCAATTTTTAGTTCATGTGTAGATTTTCCTACTTTAAGAACTGTTTCAAATAAGTCACGACGTCCTTCTTGAATGTATTGACCTAATGAATGTAAATCAGTAGAGAAGTTTGCTGAAGATGGGAAAATTCCTTTTTGATCTTTCCCTTCACTTTCGCCAAATAGTTGTTTCCACCACTCAGCAAAATATTGAAGTGCTGGCTCATAGTTAACAAGCATTTCAATCGTTTTTCCTTTATTATATAGAGCATTACGTACAACTRCATATTGGTAAGCAGGGTTTTCTTCCAGCTCAGATTTCGCAAAGTCATTATGTCCGGCAGCTGCACCTTGCATCATCTCTTCAATATTTAAACCACTCACTGCAATTGGTAATAAACCAACTGGTGTTAATACAGAGAAACGACCGCCAACATCATCTGGAATTACGAATGTTTCGTATCCTTCTTCGTCAGCTAATGTTTTTAAAGCACCACGCGCTTTATCAGTTGTTGCATAAATACGTCTACGCGCTTCTTCTTTTCCATATTTCTCTTCTAATAATTTACGGAAAACACGGAATGCAATTGCAGGTTCTGTTGTTGTACCTGATTTGGAAATAACGTTAATGGAGAAATCTTTACCTTCTAATACATCCATTAAATCTTTCATATAAGTGGAGCTAATGTTTTGTCCAACAAATAGCACTTGTGGAGTTTTGCGTTGTTCTTTAGAAAGCGTGTTGTAGAAAGAATGGTTTAACATTTCAATTGCTGCACGTGCTCCTAAGTAAGAACCACCAATACCTATAACAAGTAAAATGTCAGAGTCATTTTTAATTTTCTCTGCACTCTTTTGAATGCGAGCAAATTCTTCTTTGTCATATTGAAGCGGAAGCTCTACCCACCCAAGGAAATCGTTCCCAGCTCCAGTTTTTTCATGGATTGCATGGTGTGATACTTTTACTGCATCACGTAAATAAGTTAGTTCTTGTTCACTGATGAACGATAACGCTTTAGAATAATCGAACGTCACATGTGTGCTCATCTTTTTCCCTCCAATTATGTATATGTATTTCTGTATTCACTTTAGCGAAACTGGGATTGTAAATCAAGCAATTGGAGAATTGTAAACGTAACCAATATGTATTTTTTAGAAAAAGTTCATTTTTTGCATAAAAATCCGCATTTTAAAGTATAGATGTATATACATCATATGATGAATATTTTTTTGTGTATAAAAACAACAAAGGAGAGTCATTCTATAACAGAGTTAAGTTGTATAAGGTGCACTTCCATTTTCGGATTTCGCTTTATACCCACCAACCTCATATAGGTGGATTCTTACTACTCACGAAAACTAAAGGCTTGCTTATGCTTCAAATTTAAGGAGGATTACTCAAGATGAGTACTTTACAACGTATTGCTTTAGTATTCACTGTAATTGGTGCCGTCAACTGGGGACTAATTGGATTCTTTCAATTTGATTTAGTAGCAGCTATCTTCGGTGGGCAAAGTTCAGCACTTGCACGAATCATTTACGGTATCGTTGGTATTTCTGGGCTGATTAACCTTGGCTTATTATTTAAACCATCCGAAAATCTCGGAACACACCCAGAAACACGCGAAGTTCGATAATAAGGCACGGACTTCGTACTTCCCATCCGACATACGAATATGATTGCATGCAATCATATTTGCTAATATATATCATAATAAAATAAAAGAGAATCGCTAAATTAGCGATTCTCTTTTATTTTATTAACTGTGATTCTTCAATCCACTCTGTTAACTTCTCACGAAGCGTATTGAATCCTTTATCAGATGGATTTGGTACGATAATTCTTCCTTGCTTACGCTTTGCTGCTTTTAACGATAAACTCATTTTTCTGTGTTCTTCATCAATTGAAAGTACCTTTACTTCTACTATATCTCCAACCTTTAAAAAATCATGAATATCTTTTACATACCCATTTGTAATTTCAGATATATGCACAAGTCCTTGTGTTTCTTGATCCAATGCTACAAATGCACCGTAATCTTGAATTCCAGTTACTTTCCCTTTTACAACCACTCCTGTTGTGTATTGTTCTGACATATGAAACACTCCCATACGTTTACCAGTTTCCCTGCTATTTGCAGGTTGCAGTAAAAGTACCCACCTCAACATTTAAACGCATGTATACGCAAAGTGAGTAACTGCTCATAAATATCCAATTGGTGAAGACTCATTCTCAAGCGGAAAGAAATATCCCACTTGAGAAAAACTTCACTCTATATTAGTAAATTATACCACCAGCTCCCATTTCATTCAAAATTCATGAAAAAGTTTCCTTTAGTAAGTATAATTTTCAAATATTGGGATAGAATACTAACACATGGCTTTCTAGTATTCCCCCCCTTTTATGGACAAAACGTATTCTGTTTTGTCCTTTTTTTATTTTCTACAAATCGTTTCATTCGCTTCATAGCTTCCATTAATTGTTCAAGCGAAGTTGCATATGAACATCGAATAAACCCTTCACCGCTCTCACCAAACACACTTCCAGGTACAACTGCAACTTTTTCTTCTAGCAATAATTGTTCCGCAAATTCTGCTGAGGATAATCCTGTTGAAGAAATCGAAGGAAACACATAGAATGCTCCGCCTGGCACATGACACGTTAAACCCATTTCATTAAACGATGTCGTCATAAAATTACGGCGCTTTTTATAACTTTCTCTCATTCGAATGACTTCATCATTTCCAAAACGAAGCGCTTCTAATGCTGCAAATTGTGACATCGTTGGTGCGCACATCATTGAATATTGATGAATTTTCAGCATCAACTCTGAAAAGTGGACAGGGGCCGCAATCATTCCAAGGCGCCATCCAGTCATCGCAAATCCTTTTGAAAATCCTGAAATTAAAATCGTATGATCACGCATATTTTTTATGCTCGCAAAACTCGTATAAGCCTCGTCATATACAAGCTCCGCATAAATTTCATCAGATAATACAATGAGATTATATTTTTCAACGATTACTGCTAACTTTTCTAATTCAGACTTGTTTAGAAGTGCTCCTGTTGGATTATTTGGAGAACAAAGTAAAATTGCTTTTGTTTTTGTTGTAATCGCTGCTTCAATTTGCTCCGACTGTACTTTAAATGCATTCTCTAATGAAGTTGCTACCGGAACTGGCACTCCTCCAGCTAATGTAACAAGTGGGCCATATGATACAAAGCTCGGTTCAATGATGATCACTTCGTCGCCAGGATTTACAATAGCGCGCATCGCAACATCTAACGCTTGGCTCGCTCCAACTGTAACAATAATTTCTTCATCTGCATTATAGGAAACATGAAATTGCTTTTGAAGATACTTTGCTATTTCTTGACGTAACTCCAATAATCCTGCATTCGCAGTATATGCTGTGTATCCTTCTTCTAACGAACGAATACATGCCTGTCTCACATGCCATGGTGTAACAAAATCCGGCTCTCCCACTCCTAGTGAAATAACACCTTTCATACCTGCCGCTAAGTCAAAAAACTTACGGATACCGGATGGTTGTAAAGATTCTGCTGCTCTTGATAGTTCAAACTGCTTCATGGTGCCACCACAATCCGTTTATCATCATCAGTTTTGTCATAAATAAGTCCCTCATGTTTATATTTTTTCAAAATAAAATGTGTTGTTGTTGACACAACTGATTCAATTGTTGCTAACTTTTCAGAAACAAAACTTGCCACTTCACTCATACTTTTTCCTTCCAACGTAATAGAAAGATCGTATGTCCCTGACATTAAATAAACCGATTTCACTTCTGAATAACGATAAATTTGTTCTGCAACAGAATCAAAGCCAACACCGTGCTTCGGTGTAACTTTCACATCAATCATAGCTGTTAAACCACTATGTTCTTTTACTTTTGTCCAATCTATATGTGTAACATAATCAACAATGATTTTTTCTCTTTCTAATTTCTCAACCATTTCTTTTACTGCTTCTACTTTTATATTTAACATTTTTGCTAAAGTTTCTACGGATAAACGACTACTTTTTTCAAGACAAGCTAATAATTCTAATTCTTTTTCAGTCACCATATTCTTCATCCTTCCTTTTGTTTGTTTTTAAATTATACAGACACCTTTTTATGTTTGAAAAGAAGATTTTTTTAGAGAATTATGTAAAAATGAAAAAGAAAGGGGCGGAAACCGTGAAACCAAAAGTATATATCGCTGAACGCGTTCCAAAATTTGTAGAAACATATCTCTCCGAGCATTGTGAATATGAAAAATGGGATAGTAATGAAAAGATTCCTCGTGAAGTTCTATTAGAAAAAATAAAAGATAAACATGGCTTGCTTAACTTTGGGACAAAAATCGACGAAGAGTTATTGCGAGCAGCTCCTCACTTAAAAGTTGTGAGCAACATTTCTGTTGGCTATGATAACTTTGATTTAGAAGCGATGCAGGGCAGAAACGTGATTGGAACGAATACTCCATATGTATTAGATGATACAGTGGCCGATCTTGTTTTCGCTCTTATGCTATCAGCTGGACGACGCGTATGTGAGCTTGATTCTTATGTAAAAGACGGTAATTGGAATGCCGAAATTACAAAAAAACACTTCGGACTGGATGTACATCATAGTACAATTGGGATTATTGGAATGGGGCGAATTGGAGAAGCTGTTGCCAAGCGCGCAAAATTTGGATTTGATATGAATGTCCTTTATTATAATCGGCGTCGTAAGGAAGAGGCCGAACAAAAATTTGATGCCGCGTATTGTGATTTACACACACTACTAAAGCAATCTGATTTCATTGTTCTTTTAACGCCATTAACAGAAGAAACATATCAGCTCATTGGAGAAAAAGAATTTTCATTAATGAAAGAAACAGCTATTTTCATTAATGCTTCCCGCGGGAAAACAGTTGATGAACCTGCATTAATCGACGCACTGAAACAAAAGAAAATCTTTGCAGCAGGTATCGATACATTTACACAGGAACCGGTCGAAAAAGATAATCCGTTATTATCTTTAACAAACGTTGTTACGCTGCCGCACATCGGATCTGCGACATTAAAGACAAGACACCAAATGGCAATGACCGCTGCAGAGAATTTAGTTGCAGGGTTACAAGGAAAAACACCGCCTAATATTATACGAGGATAACACTTAGCACTGAAAAAGGTAGGATGGACCCCCATCTTGCCTTTTTTTGTTAACATAAATCTTTTTCTACTAGGAGATGATATGAAAAAAATCAATGGAGTGAAAGAAAATGAAACATGAGCTAGAGCATCCCTACTTCACTTTTTCCACTCGCGGCACTACTGTTCATTACGAGTTGTATGAACACCAGAGTAATGAGGAAAAACCAACTTTTGTACTCGTTCACGGTTTTCTCTCATCCTCATTTAGTTATCGACGACTTATCCCACTGCTTGCAAAAGAAGGAACAGTTGTCGCACTTGATTTACCACCGTTCGGAAAAAGTGATAAGTCCAACCAATTTATATATTCCTATCATAATTTAGCAACTATAATTATCGATTTAATGGAACACTTAGCACTTCAAAACATTGTGCTAGTCGGTCATTCAATGGGCGGACAAATCTCACTCTATGTCAATCGCATACGTCCTGATTTAATTACAAAAACAATCTTACTATGTAGCTCAAGCTACTTAACACGAGCAAAGTTCCCGCTCATCTACTCTTCCTATTTACCGTTCTTTCATTTATACGTAAAAAATTGGATTATAAGAAGAGGCATCGTTCATAATTTAATGAATGTCGTTCATGACCACTCTTTAATTGATGATGAAATGATGGAAGGGTACGCTGCTCCCTTTTATGATAACCGCATTTTCCCTGCCTTAACGCGAATGATCAGGGACCGAGAAGGAGATTTATCATCAGCTGAATTACGAAAAATCGAGACCCCAACCTTACTCATTTGGGGTGAAAAAGACCGCGTTGTTCCCGTTCATGTCGGGCACCGGCTACACAAAGACTTGCCAAACTCTACATTTATTTCATACGACAATACAGGACACTTGCTACCAGAGGAAAAGCCAGAGCATGTATATGAAGAAATCATAGCATTTTCAGCACAATAGTATTCATATATATATCGGCACTTCGACACAACATATCAACCATTCTACAAGGTACGATATAAAGTGAAACTTTATTCAGTAGGAGGTCTTCATCCCCGATCTAATTTCTTTGCTTTCGCTGAATCTTGAGGTGGGAGTGCTACTGCCAGTTAATGCGGGATAAACTTCCTACTAAAAAAAGCTGTCGGAACTTCCGACAGCCTACAATGAACAACTTCCGCCTTCTTTTAGTACGAGTAATTCCTGTGCTAATTTCTCGCATTTTTCAATAGCTGGTATTTCTTCAAACGACATAAAATAAATATGCTGTATTTTTTTTGCAATATATTTCGGATCGTCAAACGCACTTACCACGTACACAACATCGCTTGCTTCTGTTTCATAAAATTCCGATCCCATTTGAAAAGGATCCCAATTCTTCACCATTTCCACCATCTTTTCATATGCGCCCATCTACTTCCCGCCTTTTCCTATTTTTCACTCTTTTCTTTATCGTATCATATCAGCTATTCTAGAAGAAGGGAGGAACTTTTACAAAATCATAGATTCAAGTAGAAGGGAGCAAAAAAGATGCAGCAATTTCATAAAACTGTAAACCGCCGGGGAACACATAGTGTAAAGTGGGATACATATAAGAATGAAGAATTGTTACACGCATGGATTGCAGATATGGATTTTCCTATTCCAGAGCCAATTCAATCTGCACTGCAGAAACGCCTTGGGCATCCTATTTTCGGATATACAATGCCACCTGAAGAAATAACAGATATTATTTGTCGTTGGACAAAAAGTGCATACAATTGGGATATAAAAGAAGAATGGATTGTATTTAGTTCAGGTATCGTTCCTGCTCTTAGCACTAGTGTACAGGCTTTCACAACTGAAAATGATGCCGTACTTGTACAACCACCTATTTATCCCCCATTCTTTGACATGATCACAAAAAATAACCGTCATGTATGGGAAAGTCCATTACTTTTACAGGGTGGCACATACACAATGGATTTTGAACATTTGGAAACACAGTTTCAGCAAGGTGTAAAACTTATGTTTCTTTGTAGTCCACACAACCCGGTTGGTCGCGTTTGGACAAAGGATGAGCTTACAAAACTCGGCATGCTATGTGAACAATATAATGTAACCGTTATCTCAGATGAAATTCATGCAGACATTATTTTCTCAGGTCATACACACACGCCACTTGCTTCATTGTCAAAACAATTAGCAGCGCGTACAATCACTTGCATGGCGCCAAGTAAAACATTTAATATCGCAGGCTTACAGGCATCTATTATTATTATTCCTGACAAAAAACTTCGACATGCCTTTACATCTGTGCAACACCGTCAAGGCTTTCATGGGTTAAATACATTTGCTTATGTAGCAATGCAAAGCGCCTATACAGAGTGTAACGATTGGCTAGTAGAAATGCGTTTATATATAGAAGAAAATGCCCGATTTGCTTGTGAATTTATCAAGCAGCATATCCCTACCCTTTCCGTTATTCAATCAGAAGGTACTTTTTTACTATGGGTCGACTGTTCTCGCCTTGACCTATCTCAAAAAGAACGAACAAAACAGCTTGAAGAAAACGGGAAAATTATCGTTGAACCAGGTGAAAAATACGGAGCAGGTGGAGAACAGCATATTCGGATTAACATCGGCTGTTCAAGAAGACAACTTGAAGAAATACTACATAGACTTAAGTGTGTATTTTCATAATTAACTAAAAAAAGCTACCCTTTCAAAGGTAGCTTCTACTTTTTCTTAGCGGCTGCCTTTTCTACAATGACGCCACAAGCAATTCGATTCCCTGAATTTCCAGCAGGCTGCGTCATACCATCATCAGGCTTTTCCGTAATAATGATAGACGCACCATCTTTTCGATGCAGCGTTGTTTTCCCTTCTTGAAGTGATACATTAGGCGCTTCAATCTCCGCCTTAATCTTTCCTGTATCATCCGCAATAACATTCGGCAAATCACCATTCTCTGCACCTTTTGGATTCATAAGTCCATGTTTCTTTTTCTTCTCTAAATTAAAATGATTACCAGCTGATATAAAACGTGGTGCTTTACACTCTCCAATTTCATGAATATGTAATCCATGTGCACCTGGCGAAAATCCTTCTGCCTTAATGGATATTTTCACACCACTTGTTTGCTGCTTCACTTTTGCTGTTCCAACTTTATCACCAGAAGCATTATATAATTTCACATCGATTTCTTTCGGATTTCCTTTATCACAACCTGCCATAAGAAACAGCAAACAACACCCGAATAAAAGCTGCTTTTTCATCACAATTCCCTCCAGAATACATTCTGCCCTTAGATTGTCCGAGCATAGAGGGAAACATACAAAACCGAATTAGTGTTTCTTTTCCGCTAACAGCTTGCGCTCCACTTTCTCCAAACGTTCCGCCTCTCTCTTTGATACGCGAATAAACATGCGCCATGTTGCAATCGCACCGATTATAAATAAAACACAAACAATCCCTGGAATAATATATTCTGTTTTATCTTCCGGAAAATATAAAGGCATCATGAAGATCACTCCTCCCTACAAGTTTAACGTCCCAATTTTTTATTCTTCCAATCAAGTTTACTCTATTCAGTAAATCCCACGGCAAAAATACATCTATATCTGTGAATTCATCGAAGCAAACGATGCATACCTTCATCCTTTCGATCCCTCAGAATTTTCTGTTATATTATTTCGAATTATAACATTTCTCTGATCACAAGCACACCTAACTTCTCAAAATCATTCTCCCGCAAATGATTTCTTTGACTCTATTCCTCACTTTCCTTACTATAAAGTTGAGGTGAAAAATATGAACGAAACATTCCAAATTGGTGATATCGTTACTGGTATCTATAAAACAGGAAAGTATATCGGTGAAATTACAAACAGCCGTCCTGGAAGTTACGTTGTGAAAGTGTTAGCTATTTTAAAACATCCGACGCAAGGTGATTTACATAATGTAAAACAAGCGGATGTTCCATTTTTCCATGAAAGACGCGCTTTAGCATTCAGGGAGCAAACAAATATCCCGCRGCAAATGGTGAAAAAATACGAGGGCGATATTCCGGATTATAAAGAATCCTTACAATCCGCATTAGAAGCACAAATGAATGAATTCTCAGAAAATGACGGTCCGTTTGCGAGGCGTAGTTTGCAGGTACTCCAGCAGTTAAAACAAGATTACAAGCTGTAAAAAAAACAAAACGACCAAATTACACAGTTTGTAATTTGGTCGCTATTGTGTACTCACTTTCTTTAACACCTTTGAAAAATCGATGAGCTCACCTAAAGTCGGGGGAGATGGCTTTACTAAATATTCTTTATCCTTTTCAACTAGTTTAAAAATATTATAGGTCGTTATCGCATCATCAAGCGCGCAATGATGCTTTCCTGTTCCTACTTTCCCGTACGCTTCAATCGCTTTCCATAATCCAGTTTGATTCCGTTCGCCAAAGAAACGTTTATACTCGAGTGATAAATCTCGGCATTGCCCCGAAAAAGGAAACTCGGCACCTATGGCCTCACAATTATGCTTCAATACTTTCATATCCATATTACCCCACGTTACAATTGTTGTTTGACGACGTTTTTCATATTGTACAAGTTTCTCGACAAGTTCCAAAAAAGAAATCCCTCCGTCTACCGCTTCCTGATTAATTCCTAAAAATTTTTTACACCGCTCTGTTAAGCATGAAAAAGTTTCCGGTCGTACATACGATGAATACGTATCTTCCACTACACAATCAACAACTGATACGAGTCCTACCTCAATAATTTCTGGAAAAAAACCCTTTGGTTTCTTCCTATTTTGAGGCATCGTGAACTCAAAATCCAAAAATAAAAATTGTTGTCCATCCATACGATCCCTTCCTTATCATTCTGTCTACTTTGTACTCCTACACGAACAGGCTCGAATGCTATTACATAAGATACATTCAGATTGGATGTATCTTATGTATATGTCAAATAACCACAAATATTTTTAAAAAGAAGAAAAATTCATTTGTACAGAAAATATGACAAAACAAACCCTTTCATTTACATCCGACATTTTTCTACTTTATAATGGCTTTAAGTGTGTTTCTTCCAGAAATTTATGACACACTAAGAAAAGTACCCGAAAGGAGATGGAATTTTTGCACGAAACAACGCAARAAATCGCTAACTGGCAATATTACTTTGCAATCGCAGTCTTTCTAATTACATATGCCATTATCATTTCAGAAAAAATTAACCGTGCTGTTATCGCGCTTCTCGGTGCGGCACTTATGGTCATCTTTGGTGTCGTCGACTTGCACAACGCTTTTACAAAACATATTGAATGGGGAACCATCACGCTACTGATCGGCATGATGATATTAGTAAACATCACAAGTAAATCAGGCGTATTCCAATATGTTGCAATTAAAGCCGCTAAACAAGCACAAGGAAATCCAATTAAAATCTTAATTTCTCTTTCTTTGCTTACCGCGCTCGGTTCCGCATTTCTAGATAACGTAACAACTGTACTTCTTGTTGTTCCCGTTACTTTATCTATTACGCGCATTTTACAAGTAAATCCTGTTCCATATTTACTTTCCGAAATTATTTTTTCAAATATTGGGGGAACTGCAACATTAATTGGTGACCCACCAAACATTATGATTGGTTCTGCAAACAAGCATTTAGATTTTAATGCTTTCTTATTCAACTTAGCCCCAATCGTACTAATTATTATCGCTGTTACCGCGATAATGATTTACTTTATGTACCGCAAGCAGTTAATTGCTGACCCTGTACAAATTAAAAAACTAATGAGCTTAGACGAAAAACAATACATTAAAGATGCTGTACTAATGAAAAAATCTTTAACTGTACTTGGACTTACAATCCTCGGTTTTATGACTCATTCTATTTTCCACATTGACGCCGCAGTAATCGCATTAACAGGTGCTACTGTACTTATGCTAATCGGTGTAAAAGAGCATGAAATTGAAGAAGTATTCGCTCACGTAGAGTGGATTACAATTTTCTTCTTTGCTGGTCTATTCGTACTCGTTGGTGGACTTATTGATATCGGACTTATCAAAATGTTAGCCCAAAAAGTAATCGGTTTAACAGGCGGAGATATTTCTTACGCATCCATCCTTATTTTATGGGTATCCGGCATTGCTTCAGCAACAATCGATAACATTCCGTTCGTTGCAACAATGATTCCACTTATTAACGATATGGCAGTCGGTCTTGGTCTATCACCTTCTGATGCACAAATCGATGTATTATGGTGGTCATTAGCATTAGGAGCCTGTCTAGGTGGAAACGGAACATTAATCGGTGCTTCCGCTAACGTAATCGTTGCTGGAATCGCAAGCCGTGAAGGACACCGATTTAGCTACGTGGACTTCTTAAAAGTCGGTTTCCCAATTATGATTGTTTCATTAATTGTTTCTCACATTTATATTTATCTGCGTTACTTAATGTAGTATAAAAAGCGGAAGTTGCTCGTTTGGAATCGCAGGGCGTTGGAGCATCCGACAAAGAAGCGCTTTTTGCTTCGTCCGAGGGGGCGAAACGACCGGAGATTCTAGCCACTGAAGCTGGATTCCATAAAAAGCAGAAGTGGCTCGCTTAGAATGTGAAGGGGATGGAACTCCTGACATAGAGGCGCTCTTTGCCTCGGCGGAAGAAGCGAAGCCACCGAACATTCTAGCCACTGAAGCTGGATTCCATAAAAAGCGGAAGTGGCTCGCTTAGAATCACTATCCAAAAAAGGCTATCGCTAGATGCGATAGCCTTTTCCCTTTCTATTTCCCATCATATATCGGCGGTTCGGAACAACATATCGACCGTTCGACAATATGCAACATGATTATTCATAATAAATTCTAATATTTCGTTGGTTCATTTCGAATCAAAAACAGGTGAATCGGAAGAAAAATAGAACATGTTATCACATGGATGACTGTAAATAATATTGCGTTCGTACCATAACGCTCCAAAATGGCGTATACTAAGTAAATCGACAGAACGAGTACTACAACACTTGCTAAAAGGCTTATGATTGGAATGAAGTTCAAAATAAAACAAGCAACGTATATACCGAATACTTTCCATCCAGCTCCTTCTTTCAAAAAATCAGGTAACTTCTCCCTTGCCAAATCCCCCCATACTTTACTATTTAAAAATGGAATAAAAGCAAGAATGCCATCTTCAGCACCATCATTTTTTGCCATTGTATAGAGTGCAAATGCAGTTAACAAATACGCAATAAATGCCCATATTAAAATAATAACAATAGCAACAAAACTAAGAGCAAAAAAACCTGCTAATATACTTTGATCTTCCATCGCTCCCTCTCCTTTCTACTCTCATCGGATTTCTTATATCCATTTCATATCACTTCTTTATATAATATGAACAAAGACCATGAAAGGAGAACAATTTTATGCACCCATTTGTAAAAGCCTTACAGCAACAGTTTATCGCACATCAAAATCCTGAAAAAGCAGAACCAATGGCTCGTTATATGAAAAATCATTTCCCATTTCTCGGTATTCAAACACCGGAAAGAAGAAAGCTATTACGTGAAGTCATACAAGTACATAAACTTCCAGACAAAGAGGACTTTCAAACCGTCATCCGTGAACTTTGGGATTTACCAGAACGCGAATTCCAAGCCGCCGCTCTCGATCTATTACAGAAATATAAAAAGCATCTTGATAAAACTCACATCCCGTTCTTAGAAGAACTCATTATAACGAAATCATGGTGGGATTCCGTTGATGGCATTGTTCCTACCTCCCTAGGAAGCATTTTTTTGAAACATCCAGAAGCCATTCAAACATACATCCCGAAATGGATTGCTTCAGAAAATATATGGTTACAGCGCTCCGCAATCTTATTTCAACTAAAATATAAAGAACAAATGGATGAAAAACTTCTCTTCTCAATCATTGGACAACTCAAATCTTCAAAAGAATTTTTCATCCAAAAAGCAATCGGCTGGGTACTTCGTGAATACGCAAAAACAAGCCCAGATGCTGTATGGGAATATGTTCAAAATCATGAACTTGCTCCTCTAAGCAAACGTGAAGCAATTAAACATATTCGCTCTACTATGAGCACCTCTTCAGATTGAACTCTCCCCCTTCACTTCATTTAGAGGAGGGGGGTCTTCTCGATTAAAATGATAAAGAATAGTAAAATAGGCGAAACTCTATCATATATATCCATCTTGATTTTCCAACATATCAGTCCCTGCCATGAAAACAAAAGAAGCGATGGTCTCATTTTTTCCTTTTGTTTTCACTTGGCACGGGGCTAAAAATGGCACTGTCCACTTCTAGCCATCGGCGGACGCTCTCTCCCATCTAAAAAAGAAAGGTTTTCTATCCTTTTTTCAATTTGTATTTATACACAAATGCTTTCCATCATACAAATCACAGCTATGAAAACAAAAGAAGATATCCACTCGTTTTCTCCTTCTGTTTTCACTTGGCATGGGGCTAAAAATGGCACTGTCCGCTTCTAACCATCGGCGGACGCTCTCTCCCATCTAAAAAAGAAAGGTTTTCTATCCTTTTTTCAATTTGTATTTATATAGATACAATCGTTCCTCTATTGTGATTTAAAAAGGAACATGATAGAATATGGTCATTATTATAAAATATAGTAGCGATGACAGACTTATAAGTACTTGCACAAAAAGCGATTCAGGGATAGTGAAAGCCTGAAAAAGCGAGGAAACGGCAGTCTCGAGCAATACGTGATAAAGTGGTTGTGTGTTTACACACACATCAACTAGGGTGGAACCGCGGGTATACAAGCTCGTCCCTAGGCAAAAATGCCTAGAGACGAGCTTTTTTTATTTAAAAGCGGAAGCAGCGAAGCCACCGAACATTCTAGCCGCTGGAGCTAGATCTCACCGAAAAGCGCAAGCGGCTTGCTCGAGAAATTGCCATTCAACAAGTACATCCAGTCATCGCCCTAATACGTTAACTTTTAAAAGGAGGATTTTATTATGTATTCAATGGAACAAGTTGTAAACTTAGCGAAGCATCGCGGTTTTGTTTTCCCTGGTTCTGAAATTTATGGTGGTCTTGCAAACACCTGGGATTACGGTCCACTTGGTATCGAATTAAAAAATAACGTTAAAAAAGCTTGGTGGAAAAAATTCATTCAAGAATCTCCATACAATGTTGGTTTAGACGCAGCAATTTTAATGAACCCAAAAACTTGGGTAGCTTCTGGTCATGTTGGTAACTTTAACGATCCAATGATTGACTGTAAAAAATGTAAAGCGCGTCACCGTGCTGATAAATTAATTGAAGATGCTTTAGATGCAAAAGGCATCGAAATGGTCGTTGATGGTCTTACTTTCGATCAAATGGCTGGATTAATGAAAGAACATGAAGTAAAATGCCCAGATTGCGGTAGCGAAGACTTCACTGAAATCCGTCAGTTCAACTTAATGTTTAAAACATTCCAAGGTGTTACTGAATCTAGCACAAACGAAATCTTCCTTCGCCCTGAAACAGCACAAGGTATTTTCGTAAACTTCAAAAACGTACAACGCTCTATGCGTAAAAAACTTCCATTTGGTATTGGCCAAATCGGTAAAAGTTTCCGTAACGAAATTACACCTGGTAACTTCACATTCCGTACACGTGAATTCGAACAAATGGAGCTTGAATTCTTCTGTAAACCTGGTGAAGATTTAGAGTGGTTCACATTCTGGCGTAACACTTGTAAAAACTGGTTACTATCACTTGGTATGCACGAAGAGAGCATGCGTCTTCGTGACCACGGTGAGGAAGAGTTATCTCACTACAGTAACGCAACAACAGATATCGAATTTAAATTCCCATTCGGCTGGGGCGAACTTTGGGGCGTTGCATCTCGTACAGACTTCGACTTAAAACGTCACATGGAACACTCTAACGAAGACTTTAACTATATCGATCCACAAACGAACGAACGTTACGTACCATACTGCATCGAGCCATCTCTTGGCGCAGACCGCGTAACATTAGCATTCTTATGTGATGCATACGAAGAAGAACAATTAGAAAACGACTCTCGTACAGTTCTTCGTTTCCACCCTGCTTTAGCACCATACAAAGCAGCAATCTTACCACTATCTAAAAAGTTATCTGAAGGCGCTGGGGAAGTGTTCGCAGAACTAGCAAAAGACTTCGTGGTAGACTTTGACGAAACTGGTTCTATCGGTAAACGTTACCGTCGTCAAGACGAAATCGGTACACCATTCTGTATCACTTATGACTTCGACTCAGTTGAAGACAAAGCTGTTACAGTACGTGACCGTGACACAATGGAGCAAGTTCGTATGCCAATTAGCGAACTAAAAGGCTTCTTAGAGAAGAAAATCCAGTTCTAATGATAGAAAGGCTGCCTCTGGGCAGCCTTTTTTATTGCTCACGCTTCTCTTTAATTGCAACTGTACATCTTGAAATGCAAAGTAAATCATCATTTTCATCAATGATTCGCACATCCCAAACCATTGTTGTTTGTCCTTTATGGATTGGCGTACCGATTGCTGTTACGATTCCATCGCGTTTCGAGCGAATATGATTCGCATTTATTTCAAGACCAAAACAAATACACTTTTCTTGATCAATTAAATTATAGGAGCCTACGCTCGCTACAGTTTCTGCTAATGCAACTGATGCGCCACCGTGTAAAAAACCAAAAGGTTGATGTGTGCGTCCATCTACTGGCATAGTTGCTACTACTTTTTCTTCCGTCATTTCTAACAGCTCAATCCCAAGTGCATCCATTAATGTTTTCGGCATACTACTTCCTCCTTTTTCTTGTTTAAAAATGTATAATTTTCCCTATTTATTTTCAAACTACCTATAGCACTTATATAAGGAGGTTCTATCTACATGAAAAACAAATTCTATATTCTATTACTCTTAGTCTCCTTGCTCATTATTGTACCAAATTATACGAATGCAGCCCACCCTTCTAACCTGACAATCGATATTAAGCCTGTCACACAAAAAGGTAAGAAACCTTATCTTGAATATCAAATTAGCAGACCTTATTTTAGTAATTTTTACGATACAAAATTTCAAAAAAAGTTGAATACATACTATAAAACAACTACTGATCGTTTTAAAACAACATTAGCGAAAGAAGCAAAAAAATATTATACAGAGGCTCAGGAATCAAATGCTCCTTTTCATCCATATGTTGCAAATGTTGACTATAAAGTAACATTGCAAAAATCTCCCTTACTCAGTCTCTATGTAAATTATTATCAGTATACAGGTGGAGCACACGGACTATATACATGGAAGGCGAATACATTTGATTTAAATGAAAAAAGATTACTTAATTTGGACGACTTATTTCAAAAAGACAGTACGTATCAAGATATCATCCGCACAGAAATCGTTAGACAAATTAAGCAAAATGAAAGCATCTATTTTCCAGATGCAACTGAAAAAGTCATGAGTACAAAGAAATTTAACTATTATTTAGAACCCGATCATCTTGTCATCTATTTCTCATTATATGAAATAGCTCCTTACTCAAGCGGTATTCCACAATTTCGCATTCCATACACTTTACTTAGAAAAGCACTAAAGCCTAACTATCAAAACATTTTAATTGACAACGGATAAATGGATTCGCTACTATATTGTTAACCAAACAACAACTGGAGGTTAACAATATGAGACGATTACGTGCTTTAGATTTAGCACTAGCTGCTATGTTTGTTGCGCTCATGGCAATCGGTGCGAATATCGTATCCTGGGCACCGTTTTTACAAGTGGCTGGTATTCCACTTTCCATGCAACCATTTTTCGCAATTTTAGCAGGTCTTCTTCTTGGAAGCAGACTTGGGGCCTTATCTATGACTGTTTATATGCTTGTTGGTGTTGCAGGAGCACCAATTTTCGCGCAGTTCAAAGCTGGATTTGGCGCACTTTTAGATCCTACTGGTGGTTTTATTATCGCATTCATTATCGTTGCTTACGTATCAGGAAAACTAGTAGAACCAAGAGAAAAACCACAATTCAGTACCTTTGCAATCGCGTCTTTTACAGGAATTATTTTAACCTATATCATTGGTACTACTTATATGTATGCGGCTGTAAACTTCTGGATGGGCGGAAATATGAGTTACAAAGCGGCCTGGACAATTATGATGTGGTTCGCGGTTAAGGATATGATCTTTACAATTATCGGTGCTATGATTGCACCTCGAATATACTATGCAGTTCGTCGTTCTGCTTATCAGCATTCTCATTCAACACTATGACAATGAAAAAGAGTTACTCCAACGTATGGAGTAACTCTTTTTTTATATTATGATTCTTGCTTCATTTGTTCTTCTAAAATTTTCTTCATCATAACAAGCATGTCATCTCTTAATTCTTCATGCTGAAGTGCCATTTCAATTGTCGTTTGAACAAAGCCTAATTTTTCTCCAACATCGTAACGCTTTCCTTCAAAGTCATAAGCAAATACACGTTGAATTTCATTTAAACTTTGGATTGCATCTGTTAATTGAATTTCACCACCTGCACCAACATTCTGGTTTTCTAAGAACATAAAGATTTCAGGTGTTAAGATGTAGCGTCCCATAATCGCTAAGTTTGAAGGTGCTGTACCTTGCGCTGGCTTCTCAACAAACTTTCGAACTTGATAACGACGACCTTCTTGTTCTAGTGGATCAATAATTCCATAACGATGTGTTTCTGCTTCTGAAACTGTTTGCACACCAATAACAGAAGAAAGTGTTTTATCATATTCGTCAATTAATTGACGTAAACATGGTTTTTCAGCTTGAACAATATCATCACCTAATAGAACAGCAAATGGTTCATCACCAATAAACTTACGTGCACACCAAACCGCATGCCCTAATCCTTTTGGCTCTTTTTGACGGATATAATGAATATCAACCATTTTAGAAGAAGCTTGTACTTTTTCAAGTAACTCATATTTTTTCTTCTCTAATAAGTTTTGTTCTAATTCGAACGCATTATCGAAATGATCTTCAATAGAGCGTTTTCCTTTACCAGTAACGATAATAATATCTTCAATTCCAGATGCCACAGCTTCTTCTACAATGTATTGAATCGTTGGCTTATCTACAATTGGAAGCATTTCTTTCGGCATCGCTTTTGTTGCCGGTAAAAAACGCGTTCCTAATCCCGCAGCGGGAATAATCGCTTTTCTTACTTTTTTCATAACAAATACCCTCTTTTCTGTTCTAATCGTCAAATACCTTTTCTTATTGTATCGTGTGATTCTCTATTTTCTATACAGTGAACCTTTCATCCACCTTCAGCAAGCGAATTTTTTCCACATGCAAGAAAAGAGGAGGCCGTTCTACGTTCTCCTCTTTCTTCCTCCATTAATGGAAGTAACACTCTATCTCATTATAAACGATTCATGATATCTTCTTTAATAGCAAGTAACTTTTGTTCACTATTTTGTAAGGAATCATCTTTCACACCAAAATAAAACTTGATTTTTGGCTCTGTTCCAGATGGACGTAGGCAGAACCAAGAACCATCCGCTAATTGATATTTTAACACATTTGATTTCGGTAAGTGAATCTCTTCCTTACTTCCATCTTCTAGAGATGTAATGATGCTTGCTTTATAATCTTCTACAGAATTCACTGTTAAGCCAGCCACTTCTTTTGGTGGATTTTCACGGAATGATGCCATCATCTCTTGAATTTTCTCTGCACCATCTTTTCCTTTTAGCGTTAACGATACAAGGTCTTCACGGAAGAAACCGTATTTCGCAAACACTTCTAATAAACCATTGTATAACGTTTTGCCTTGTGATTTATAATATGCTGCAACTTCACATGCAAATAAAACAGATTGTACTGCATCTTTATCACGGCAGAATGGACGAATTAAATAACCATAACTTTCTTCATAGCCAAATTGAAATTCATATTGTCCACTTTCTTCATACTGCTTAATCTTCTCACCGATAAATTTAAATCCAGTTAATGTATCTACTGTATCTAAACCATACGCTTTCGCAATTGTACGACCAATTTCAGAAGTTACGATTGTTTTTAACACAACACCGTTTTCTGGAAGTGTATCGTTTTGTTTCTTTTGTGATAATAAGTAATCAAGCATTAACGCACCCGTTTGGTTTCCTGTTAACACTTGGTACTCACCAGCGTG
Organism: Bacillus sp. 05T22; assembly: GCF_056396765.1. NCBI lineage: Bacteria > Bacillati > Bacillota > Bacilli > Caryophanales > Bacillaceae > Bacillus > Bacillus sp. 05T22. The sequence continues at coordinate 47,395 of NZ_JBFTMC010000008.1, read as the reverse complement.
ATTACGAGCAGCTACGCCAAGACGATCTGCATCTGGATCTGTTGCGATTAGCACATCCGCTCCCACTTTCTCTCCGTCACGAATCGCAAGTTCAAACGCTGCGTGCTCTTCTGGGTTTGGGGATTTTACTGTTGAGAAGTTTGAATCTGGTAACTCCTGTTCTTTTACAACTGTTACGTCTGTAAATCCAACTGCTTCTAAACCACGACGCGCTGGAATATTGGATGTTCCATGTAGTGGTGTAAAGACGATTTTTAAATCTTTTCCAACTTCTTGTACCATTTCTTTATTGATGATGACTGTTTTTAACTGTTCTAAATATGCATCATCTACTTCTTGTCCAATGATATGTAATAAGCCATCCGCTTTCAATTGCTCCACATCAGCAACTTCTACTGTTAATTCATCTTCTACTTCATTTACGTAGCTAATTAACTCGTCTGCTTCTTTCGGAGGCAATTGTCCACCATCTTCTCCATATACTTTATAACCGTTATATTCAGGTGGATTATGACTTGCCGTAAGAACRATTCCACTTACTGTATGTAAATAACGCACTGCAAAAGAAAGTACTGGCGTTGGGCGTAAACTTTCAAATACATATGTTGTAATGCCATGAGCACCAAGGGTAGCTGCTACTTCCATTGCAAATTCAGGTGATTTATGACGAGAATCATACGCAACAACAACGCCACGTTTCTTCGCTTCTTCACCTAATTTTTCAATAAAGTGCGCCAATCCTTTTGTTGCTTTTCGAACTGTATATACGTTCAAACGGTTCGTACCAGCACCAAGTTCTCCGCGCATACCACCTGTACCGAATTCTAAGTTTTTATAGAAGCTATCTTCTATTTTCTTTTCATCCTGCTTCATATTTTCTAGCTGTTCTTTTAGTTCTGCATCTAAGTTTACATAGGAAAGCCAGCGACTATATTCTTGTTTCCAATCCATTATCTTATCTCCTCTCGCATGTCATAACTACATTATATGAAAAAAACGACAAGTATCTCAATATATTTTAAAGTATAGCAGGATTTTACTATTGTGATTTGCACACACTAATGCTATATAATTCAAACAAAAAGGTGAGAAAAATGGAAGAATGGGGATTATCAGACGAGTTAAAAATAAAAACGAAACAAATGATTGAGGTTGTAGAAGCGGAATTACAGAGCATGAAACAAACGGTTGAACAAGACGGTGAGTGCATTTTATGTAAAATGGAAGAAATTCACCATCTACTAAGCAATGTTCAAACCCTAGCAGCTTCTTATTATTTAAAGGCATATTTATCACCATTTACATCAGGTTATGCTCCCCTTACAACAGCAATTCAGCATTTAGGTGATAGGAAACATGGTGCATTAATTGTTGTAGAAAGAAATGATTCACTTGATTCCCTTATTCAAACTGGAACAAGACTTGAAGCATATTTAACCGTTCCACTACTGGAATCTATCTTTTATCCAGGAAATCCTCTTCATGACGGAGCTATTCTCATTAGAAGTAACCATATTGTTTCAGCAGCGAACATTCTCCCTCTAACAAAAAATACAGAGATTGACTCAAAACTTGGAACACGCCACCGAGCTGCAATAGGTTTATCCGAAAAAAGCGATGCACTCATATTAGTTGTCTCTGAAGAAACAGGTCGCACATCTTTTGCGTTAAACGGAACGTTATATACCATTTCTTTATAAGAAAAGGCAGCGTAATCCGCTGCCTTTTCTAAAACTTCTTATTCTTCTCCAAAACGGTCAACCAGTGTCGCAAGTGTACGAACCATTGCACCTGTTGCTCCTGCTGGTCCCAAATCATGTGCACTCGTTGTATCAGAAGTTCCAGCGATATCTAAATGTACCCATGGCGTTTCTTCTGCAAACTCACCGAGGAATGTTCCCGCCATTACTGCATGACCTTCACGGCCTGGTGAGTTATTTAAATCTGCGAATTTACTGTTACGAACACGCTCTTTATCGCGCTCGAAAATCGGTAATTGCCAAATCGGCTCATCTGTTTCCATCGATGCTTCTAACACTTGTTCAAACAATGCTTCATTGTTTGTCATTGCACCCGTTGTATGGTTTCCAAGCGCAACAATGACACCGCCTGTTAACGTTGCAACATCAACAAGATAGTTTGCACCAAGTTTCTTCGCATACGTAATACCATCAGCTAATGCTAAACGTCCTTCTGCATCTGTATTTAATACTTCAATTGTTTTTCCGCTCATAGATGTAATCACATCATCTGGTTTAAATGCTGTACCACTCACAACGTTATCAGTCGATGGGATAACAGCAACTACGTTTTGTTCTGGGCGAAGTTCTCCGATAATYTCCATYGCSCCAAGAACAGCTGCAGCGCCGCCCATATCACCTTTCATRCCAACCATGCCTTCACGTGGTTTTAAAGAGTAGCCCCCTGTATCATATGTGATCCCTTTTCCTACAAATCCGATAACATCCGTCCACTCTTCTTTTCCTTTATAAATAAGAGCGATCATTTTTGGTGGCTCTGTAGAACCTTGGTTTACTGCAAGTAATGCACCCATACCAAGATCTTCCATCTCTTCTTTCTCAAGTACTTTATAATCCATATCATATTTCTCAGCTAATTCAACTGCATACTCTGCAAGTTTTGTTGCTGTTAATACGTTTGGCGGCATATTTACAAGTGTACGAGCTGAATTTGTCGCACGTCCATGCATATACCCTACTGTTAATGCAGCCTCGATTTCTTTTGCATCTTCTGCTGTAATAACCGTAAAGTTTTCCAACTCTACACTTTCTTTTTTGTCCGTTTTATATGTTTGTAAATCATATGTACCAAGGCAATATACTTCATTGGCAATATGTGCAACATCAATTGCGTCTAACTTATCTGTTACAAAAGAATCAAGTAAAATTGCTGCATCTTTTACCTTCGCAGTTTTTAATGCTTTAAATGCTTTACTGAGCGAAGCACGTAACGTTTCTGTTGAGTATGATTCTTTTTTGCCCAGACCGACAAAATAATAACGTTTTACAGTTGTTTTTCCTAGGCTATGTACTTTTGAAATAGCTTTTTTCTTTGCAGAAAGCTCTTTTTCTTCTAGTAAAACTTTTAATTGTCCCTCAAATGCTTTGTCTAATTCCTGTACAAAATTACTCGTATTTTCTTCCTCAAATAAAGCAACGATGACTGCTTCATGACTTACTAATTCTTTTTGTACTTGAAACATGTTCAGACCCCCTAGATTTCTCTATTTTCATTATAACTGCATTTTCCCTAAAATGCGATAATTCTAACTTCTCTTTCACTTCATATATATAATGAGCTCCGGTAATGACGGCAAATCATGTACTTGTTCATATGGGACTTTCTCTACCTTTTCAGGTATGATTTTCCGGAAACTTTGAATAAATGCCACGACTTCGTTCACATCTAAATTCCAATACAAAGGACAGTACGGTGTCAAATATTGCTCCGCCACTTCCATCATAAGCCGCGCTCCTTTTATATTTCCATAGCTGTAATGATACTGAGCAACTACCATTTGTAATAAACCTTTCAAAAATAAATTACTTCGCTCTTCCAGCCACATTTCCTCGAGCAAATCGTGGCACGTATAATAATCTCCTTCATTATATTTCACGAAAAACTCATAATATGCCAAAGGATAGTCTTCCACTTCCGCACCTCGTTTTTCTTATATTGTGAATGAAGACAAATAAAAAAGTCTAGTGTCAATCTCACTAGACTATTTCTGTTTCAAATATTGACCGCGGAATACTTGCAGCGTTTCATCTTGATTGAGCATCGTTAACTCATCTTCTGTTAACTTACCGTTCCCCATTTTCACTACATATACATTTACTTTTTTCTTGCCCCACTCACTATATACATCTTGAACGGTTTCATAATATAAATCGAGTCTATTTCCTTTTATGGCCCCGCCTTTATCTGCTACCACACCATAGCCATAGCCTGGTACAAAAAGAATGGTTCCAACCGGAAACACACGTAAGTCAGCTGCGATTGTAGAATATATATCCCTTTTTGCCTTCACGCCAGAATATGTAATGCCATACTCTGGGTGTCCAGGTCTTTTACCGGTTGATTCTATCCCTGACGTATAACCGGTTGCTGTCATTTCCATTACACGATATTTAGACCAGTCTTTTCCCTGCTCTAAAGCATTTATCACTTCTTTACTCGGAACAACTTGTTGCCCTCTTTCTGCTGCATGTACTTCTTTTACATTGCCTTCTTGATATGTTTTTACAATCTCTAGTAGAGAGACTCCTGTGAACGCTTGCCATGTCACGCATAATGCTGCTACAAGTAAACAAGTCATCATAATGCGAATACCATATCGTTTTAACATTTTAATATTCCACACTCCTTCATCGTTAGTCATTCCCCATACGATGTAGAAATATGCAAAAAAATAATCCCCAGAAAACTGGGGATTAAAACATTTGATATCCGCTTTGGCGCAATTTTTTTATTACAATACCAGACAAAATTGCCCCGATTAATCCAGTTGATAAAATAAAAAGATCGGCTTGTCCAAGATGCGATACACTTGTCCCAAATGAAGAAAATGTTTCTTTTGGTTTTGAAAAATAGTCCCAAACACTCGCTTTATTAATGATTAGTATGCAAACAATTGGATAGACAATAACCATCACCCACGTAGCACGTAAAATCATATTGAGCAAAAATCCAATTCCAAAAAACAAAATAAAAAACAACATCATTGAAATAAGTAGTACCGGTATACTCACTTGTTCCCCATCTCCTTCTCTCCCGCCGTAAACACATGATACGCTGTATATCCAAATTGCTCTCCTGGATTTAGTGTCGTATCCATCTCAAGAATTGGTCCTGCATTCCCTTCTAATAAATATCGAACTAATATAGAAGTATCTTGATCATCTGCAATATCTTTCGGATCTAAAAATGCTACTTCCGACAATTCCTCTTCTTGAACGGTAACCTCTTCTCCTTCTGGTTCCAGTAAAAAAATAATCATATTATCGCTAATCTCATCACGAATGACACCAGAACGAATGCCAATCACTCCTTTTACATGTGTAACAATGCCTGTCTCTTCTAAAATTTCACGCTTAACAGCTTGGTCAATCGTTTCGCCCTCATTTACGAAACCAGCGGGCAATGACCATTTCCCCTTTAAGCCTCCGTATTTTTTCTTAACGAAGAGCCAACGACCATCTTTTGTAGCTACAAGCCCACTTACAGCTAGCCAAACATTCCCACGCTTCCCCATGATGTAAAACCCCTTCCGATTAAACGAACAGAATATTCATTCTTTTCTATGTATTATACTATATTTTTCAGTAAGAATAATATAATCTTCCCTATTCCTCAGTTACTACGCTTTTTTCTACCTCTCTAAATTTCCCATATTTTTGATGTAATGTGAATGTCAGGTATTATTTCCCTATAGAAAGGTCTCGAATTACTTCAAAATTCTTCCTTGAATATTACATCACACCTATTCATTGCGAAAGGAGTAAAAAGAAAAATGAGAAATCAATCAGCACGATTTTACTATTTTATATCGTACCTCTACTTCTTTATATAGCAGGAATAAAGGCAATGAGATTCATCATGGCAGTTCTTTGCGGTATGGGACTATGCATAAATCTTGTGATACTTGCATCCGTATTTATTATAATGCGCGTAAATGACTATAGCCTTTCTTCCGTCTTAGGAGTCATCATTTTTGCGCGACGGTATCACTCACAAATATAATTTGGTTTTTTGTTGCTTTTCGGTCAAACAAAATGTCTACTTATACACTGAATGTTCGTTGAAACAGAACTTTAAGAAAAATTTGTATTACATGAAAAAAGCAGAAACGACTCATAGCCGTTTCTGCTTTTTTCTACTATATATTAAAAGAACTTTAATTTACCTTTTTTAAGAACTAATAAAGGTCCACCAAGTAAGAATAAGTAACGGTTGTCGATTACTTTCTTCATGAAGGAAGCTTTCCATCCCGTTAACTTTTTACCCATAACAACGCCCATTGCATCGTCATGTCCTAATGAACACACAGATCCTTTGTTATCAAATACGAATTTCTTCATTTCGCCTTTACCGCGAATTAACACAGATAAGTTATGCGCAATGTTGTAACCTTGTTGAATTGCAATTTGTGCTGTTGGTGGATATGGACGATTAATTTCTTCATTAATGATTAACGCTGCGTCACCAACCATGAATACATCTTCATGACCCGGAGCGTGCATATACTCATCAACTTTAATACGTCCGCGCATTGCTTCAAAGCCAGACTCTTCCACAATACCGTTACCACGAACACCCGCAGCCCAAACAACCGTTTCAGATTTAAGTAATTCTACATCGTCACCGTTCGCAACTAGAATACCTTCTTCAGTTGCTTCTTTAATTGCCGTACCGATGCGGAATTCTACACCTTTTTTCTCTAACTGTTTTACAGCGTACTCAACTAATTCTGGATCGAAACCAGGAAGTGCCGACGGAGCAGCTTCCACACAAATAATACGTGCTTTTTCACGTGGAACATCATACTCTTTGCAAAGTTCAGGAATACGGTTTGCAAGTTCCCCTACATACTCGATACCTGTAAATCCTGCACCACCAACAACGATTGTCACTAACTCATCGCGCTTTTCAGTCGCATATTGAGAGAACTTGTATTCCATATGATCACGAATTTGACGAGTTGCATTAATATTAGTAATAGAGAATGCATGCTCTTTCAATCCTTTAATGCCAAATGTTTCAGATTCGAAACCAAGACCGATTACTAAGTAATCATACTCTAACTCAGCGTTTTTTAAGATAACGCGTTTTTCAGCTGCTTTAATTTCTACAACTGTATCTTGTACAAAGTTTACTTTATTTGTATCAATAACGTCTTGAATGTCGAGACGGATTTTATCATGATGTAATGTGCCAGCTGCACTTTCATGTAACCAAGTTGCTTGGTAGTGATAGCTGTTGTTGTTTACTAACGTAATTTCAGCTTCACTTACAGATAATGTTTTTTGTAGACGAACAGTCGTAATCATCCCACCATAACCTGCACCCAAAACTACGATTTTTGGAGTTTTCACTAAATCACAACCCTTTTCTTTATATAATAGTAAATAAGCATAAGACCAAAGTATTAAACACTTATTTTGTCAAGAATGTAGAATTCCTCACATTCTTAACCATAACAAAACGTATTCAAAAAATCTTACGAAATTTGTCATAAAAAATTAACATAATACTTTCCTATATTAGTCGGTTTTATTTCAGAATTCAAGCACCTAGAGAATTATCAATATTTTAAAATAACATAGCGTTTTCAAGGGTTTTTCAGCCTTTTTTTCATGTATTTTCCTACTTGGTATACTTTATACATTTTCATCCTATCTATGCACAAGCTTACATATAATTCAGTCATTTCTTGCAGTATTCTAAACTGAAATATGGTATCATTTTTATTGTAAAGTGCAATCTTATTTGCAGGATTTCCGTATACATATGAACAATATATGGAATCAATATCGAAATTCCATCTATAGGGGGAATAAATAGTGACAGAAATTCAAAAAGTTTACGACATAACGATTATCGGTGGAGGTCCAACAGGATTATTCACAGCGTTTTATGGCGGAATGAGACAGGCAAGTGTAAAAATTATTGAAAGCTTACCGCAGCTTGGAGGACAATTATCCGCACTATACCCYGAAAAATATATTTATGACGTAGCGGGATTCCCGAAAGTACGCGCGCAAGAACTTGTCGATAATTTAAAAGAACAAATGAAAAAGTTTGAACCGACTGTTTGCTTAGAAGAAGCAGTTGATACACTTGAAAAGCAAGCTGATGGCGTATTTAAGCTTGTAACAAATAAAGGAACACACTATTCTAAATCTGTCATTATTACAGCTGGTAATGGTGCCTTCCAACCACGCCGATTAGAACTAGATAGTATAGAGAAGCTTGAAAAGAAAAACTTACACTACTTCGTTGATGATATGAATAAATTCGCTGGAAAACGCGTCGTTGTATTTGGCGGCGGCGACTCTGCAGTGGACTGGACAATGATGTTAGAACCAATCGCTAAACAAGTAACAATCGTTCATCGCCGTGATAAATTCCGTGCTCATGAGCACAGCGTAGAAAACTTAATGAACTCTCGTGCAGACGTAAAAACACCTTACGTTCCAGTTGAATTAATTGGTGAAGACAAGATTGAACAAGTTGTTCTGCAACATGTGAAAACAGAAGAAAAAGTTGTTATTGACGTTGATGATGTCATCGTAAACTACGGCTTCGTCTCTTCTCTTGGTCCAATTAAGAACTGGGGCTTAGACATTCAAAAGAACAGCATCGTTGTAAACTCTAAAATGGAAACGAACATCCCTGGTATTTACGCAGCTGGTGACATTTGTACATATGAAGGAAAAGTAAAGCTGATTGCATGTGGCTTCGGTGAAGCACCAACAGCAGTAAACAATGCAAAAGCTTACTTTGATCCAAATGCAAAACTGCAACCAATGCATAGTTCTAGTATGTTTTAATTGATAAATGAAACGGACTCCTTTCGTATGAATGGGGTCTTTTCTATTAAACTGCCCCCACCTTCATTTCGTTTAGGGGAGGGGGGACTACTCGGTTAAAACGATAAATCCTTTTACTGTTTCATAAGCCAGCGATAAAGTTCAAATCATTATAGGAAAGTCATCTTTTTAGAAAGGCGGTTTTTGACATGGACATTAGATGGAAAAGTGAAGAGATTATTTTTGACACACTAAGAGAATCTGAAGTATGGGCGGACTCGATAGCAAACGAAATATATGGAAGAACGATTGATGGGTATATAACCCCTGACTATAAAGTAGCTTATGCCCTTTCATTTTTCTTAGCTTCAGTTCCTAACTTCATCGTTCACACAGAAACATGTGTAATAAAAGATTCATTCATTTATAAAGTCTGGGTAACCACTTTGACCAGTGCAGAGCAAAAAAACGTCTAAAGGGCACCTCTTAATCCTCCCCTTATCTGTATAATTATGGTACAATCAAAAGAACGTTTGTTCTTACTGAAAAAGGAGGAGTATAAAACATGAGTCAACCAAAGTTTATTAAAAAAGAAGCTTTCCAAGCGATTGGCATCTCCGCTACAACAAAAAATGAAATTGAAATGTCCACTGAAGGAAAGATCCCCAAGCTATGGACCGACTACTGCCAAGGTCAAATAACAGATCAAATTCCTAACAAAAGTAAGCAAAGCGAAACACTTGCATTGTATTCAAACTATGAGTCCGATGAAACTGGAGCCTATACATATACAATTGGTATGCCAGTCTCTTCATTAGACACCATCCCTGAAAATATGACATCTCTCACAATACCTGCTCAGACATATGCGGTATTTACGACTCGCAAAGGCCCAGTATCAGAAGTCACCGTAGAAACATGGCAAGACATTTGGAAGTGGTCGAAAGAAAACAAACGTGCTTTCACAACAGACTTTGAATTGTATGATGAACGAGCGATGGATCCAAATGATGCGCAAGTTGATATCTATATTGCATTAGCCTAAACCATATAATAAGAAGGTGCTTTCGCATCTTCTTATTTTTTTGCCTTAAAAAATCCACTGGGCAAATGTGCTATTATTGTCTACAATGAAAAAGTGCAGTATAGAAATATTAGAAACTGTATAAAACGAGTGTTAACAGGATTTTATATCCACTCAAAATTGTTACATAGAAAGGAAGCAATATGGAGGAACTACAAAAAAACAAATCTGCTCCAACAGAAGGCGGAACACCTTTACTACAAAATACAAACTTCCTATTTCTCTGGGCAGCTACTCTATTTTCAAGCTTTGCTTTAGCTTTTTTTACCTTTTCCCAAACATGGTACATAGCGAAAACATTAAATCTCGAAGCTTCACTAGGTGTTGTCTTTGTTGCACTTAGCGTCCCAAGACTTATCTTTATGATTGTCGGCGGAGCTGTCGCAGATAAATTTCCGAAAAAAAATATTATGTTTTACTCAAATATCATTCGTGCACTTCTTGTCGCAACAATTCTAATCTGGTTTATCGTTGGTCATGTAACGTTATATACGTTTGCTTTGTTTGCTTTGTTTTTCGGATTAGCGGACGCCTTCTTTTGGTCAGCAGACGGTTCCATTCTCCCTGAACTTGTAGAAAAACATCGTTTAACACAGGCGAATTCACTTACCCAAATGACGAACCAAGCATCCGTAATTTTAGGACCTGTACTCGGTGGCATTCTCATCAAGTTTAGTAACTATGAGACCATTTTTACTATTACTATTCTGCTTCTCATTATTGCTGCTATACTCGTCCAAAAAATCCAATTTACATTGCAAGAAAAAACGGATATAGACAAAGGAATGTTTACCTCCATTAAAGAAGGCATTTTGTACGTAAAGGAATCGCCTTTTCTTTCAACATTTCTTACCTGTAGCGCCTTTTTAAATCTATTTTTAATCGGCCCAATGCAAGTTGGCTTCCCGTTATTTATCAAAAATGTACTGCATGGTGACTCGCTTCAATTTAGTTATTTAGAAGCAGCTGTTGGAGGCGGAATGGCAATTGGTGCTGTCATTGTTGGCCTTAAAAACATTAATCGTAGACGCGGCTTGTTTTGCATCATTATGATGCTGTTATCTGGCGTTTTCTTCTTATCCATTAACTTCAGCACAGCACTTTGGCAAGCATTATTAGCAGGCGTATTTTACGGCATTACAATTGCCATGGCTATCGTTCCGTTAATGGCGATGATTCAATCTACTGTCAAAGAAGAAATGATGGGGCGCGTCATGAGCTTGCTGATGCTATCATCTATGGGCTTCATCCCGCTTTCCTATGCATTCACATCACTCGCACTTGCAGCTGGTATTCCGATTGTGACGATTATGAAAAGCGGCGCAATCGCAGTGATTGTCTTTGTATTATTTATTGCGATTCGCGTTCCTGTTGTACGAAAATTCGATTAATCAAGGGGAGTCATGTGTCATATGCATGACTCTTTTTTGAATGGATCAAATAAGGTCACCTTCCTGCTCCTTCTTATAGCCGCCCCCCATTCTAACCCAACATCTAAAAATAGAGCTCGCATCGTACTATACAAGAGTGCTCTAACATCTTTACGAATCTCTCCACATTTATACGCTCTTACCACACTTTTCGTACGACAGATAAGTTGCGTACAAGTCTCCTCATCCGTAATCAATTGCTCAAAAAATACCCCTTGTTCTAATAAACCACTCTTTTTATAAGCAAGTTCCACCTTACTCCAAAGCAAATTAATCGTTTGTGGATTTCTCGACATCGGAACAATTGCATCTACAAATGCAATTGGAATATCATGACGACAATATGTTTCATCAAGTTCATACGTTTCTCTTTTCTTTTGTACTTGAGAAAAGTTTTTAAAAAGAATAGTTTCCTCCTTTTCTGACACCTCTTCCTTCTTACGCCCCTCTACATGTACGCTCTTTTCACATGCGGTCATTTTCATACGGTCATCCATACGGTCATCCATACGGTCAACAGCTGCTTTACGAAATACATATAAGTTCGCACTATATCCCCCGCGCTTATATCTTTCTTTCGTAGGAATCCGCTCAATAATCCCGAGTTCCTCCAGTTTGGCAACAGAGCGACGCACCGTACGAATACTTTTTCCTATTTTGGTCGCAATTGTTGCCATTAACGGACAAGCAACTCCAACTGTTTTTTGCTTTTCATTAATCGCATATCTCCCTAAAAAACGAATCACTAAAAAGTCCGTTTTATTTATGTTTGCTTGATAACAGATTAAAATTTGCTGCTGGTATGTATTAAACTCTTCTTTACTTTGAAATTCGCTATATGTTTTCATTAAATGATAGAAAGTTCCCATTTTTATCACCCCATATATAAATAGGTGCGATAAAGCAGAATGGGCGATTTATTTTTAAAATTCTTGATGAACTGGAGACGTAAAACAAAAAAACAGGCCGCATTCAATTATGCGACCTGTCTTGTTTATCAATAAGGACTATTTCTTACCAATAACCAACCCAAACACCGTTACTATTGAACTTGTGCCATTTGTTATCAATAAATACCGGGCCTGTTCTCATATCACCAAAAGAAGCATCGAGGTAGTACCAGCTTCCACCAAGTTTTAACCAACCTCTGTGTTCTGATCCATTTTGGTTAAAGTAGTACCAGTAATTGCCCGATTTTTGCCAACCGGTTTGCATAGCACCAGTGTTATCGAAGTGGTAATATACCTTGTTTATAGAAACTCTTCCAGTTTTCATTTCTCCGCCGTATGAGTCAAGGTAATACCATTTTCCGCCAGTAGATAGCCAGCCTGTTTGTTTTACCCCATTATTATTTAAGAAATACCAAGAGCCATTAATTTGCGCCCAACCTGTTTTCATAGCACCAGTGTTTGTATCAAGATAGTAATACGTATATTTTCCTGTTTTGTTATCTTTGAATGAAATCCAGCCTGTCTCCATAATTCCGTAACTGCCAAGGTAATACCATTTTCCGCCAGTAGATAGCCAGCCTGTTTGTTTTACTCCATTATTATTTAAGAAATACCAAGAGCCATTAACTTTCGTCCAACCTGTGTGCATTGCTCCCGTGCTTTCATTTAGATAGTAATATGTATATTTCCCTGTTTTTTTATCTTGAATGGAAACCCAGCCTGTTTGCATAGTTCCATAAGAGCTAAAGTAGTACCATTTACCACCAATAGATGACCAACCTGTTACCTTTTTCCCATTTTTATAGTAGTACCATTTACCCTGTTGTTTTACCCACCCTTGAGCTTGAGTAGCCTTACTTACACTTGCAACTTTAGGAGTAGCAGTAGAATTTTGAATCGTCTTGTTTTCTTCTGCATGAGCAATAGCTGGAATTAATAGTGCAGTAGAAAGTACAGAAGTAGCAATCATCTTTTTCATTTTATTTCCCTTTTTCATTCTCTTTCCCCTTTTCAAAATAGATAGTTTATATTATTTTACCAATTTTATCTAACAAATTAAATGTTTTTTTGTAATATATATACAAATAAATCAACAGATGGTTATGAGCTATAGATTGTTATAAACAAATTACTAGATAATTTTTTAAAATTATACAAGTTTGATAGCGTTCTAAAATGCGCTATATGTTTTCATGAAATGATAGAAATCTCTCATTTTTGATGCTTTGAAAGCATAAAAAACAAAGCAGGTCGTATTTAATCCCGCGGCCTGCTTTACTTATCGATAAAGACTATTACTTATAATTAACAAATCCAAACACCGTTATCATTAAAATAGTACCAGTTGTTATCAATAAATTTTTCACCTGTTACCATTTTCCCATAAAAGTCGAGGTGATACCAGCTTCCATTTTGTTGTACCCAGCCTTTAGCTTGGCTGGCATTACTTACATCCGTAATTTTAGAAGCAGTAGCATGTTGAATCGCCTTGTTTTCTTCTGCATGAGCAATAACTAGAATGAATAGCGCAGTAGAAAGTAAAGATGTAATAATCATCTTTTTCATTTTTTTCCAAAAAAAATATATTCTGTACCATTTTGCCAAGTAAATCTATTAAATTAAATGTTTTTTAAAGGTCCATATATATGATTGAATTGTAAGATTATTACGAAATATATATTACATCTTTCTTTACTTTGAAATTCACCATATGTTTCCGTTAAATTATATATAAGAGATCCCCTAATGATCTGAGGTGAAAAACATGATTATAATTAGTGCATGCTTAGCTGGCATTGCTTGTCGTTATGACGGAAATGACAACCTAATCTCAGCAATAGAAGAGCTATTACAGAAAGAGGAAACCGTCCTTGTTTGCCCAGAAGTATTGGGAGGTTTACCTACCCCCCGTCCATCAGCAGAAATCATCGGCGGCAATGGGGACGATGTACTAGATGGTAAAGCAAAGGTGATGGATAAAGACGGGAACGATGTAACAAATTTTTTTGTTCAAGGAGCTTATCAAGCTTTGGAAAAAATAAAAGATTTAAATCCCGAATATATCATTTTAAAAGAGCGAAGTCCGTCTTGTGGTAGTTCTACTATTTATACAGGAGAATTTAACGGAAATAAACAAGAGGGGTACGGTGTGACAACAGCATTGTTTAGACGACATGGCTTTACAGTAATTTCAGAAGAAGATTTTGAAAACAAATAAAGGATTTGACCTAGAGGTCAAATCCTTCTTCATTATTTCACGCCTAATTTTCCTTTCACTTTTGCAGGAAGCTCGTCTTTCTTTACTTCTTCCCAAGCTGTTACACCTTTTTTATCAGAATAATATACGCGTAAAAATGCTTCTTTACGAAGGTTCTTATTAGCTGTAAATTCCATTTCTTTTTCTTTACCTTCTTTATCGAATGCAGGTAATTTATACTCAAATGATTTGTATGTGCGACCATCATCAGCTTTACCTGTCTTTTCCGYTCCATCAACTGTAATTTGAACGTAGTACTCATCTTTTCCCATACGGTTCAAATCGCAACCAACTAGAAGGCTAGCAAATACAACTAAAATACTAAAAAGTGCAATATATCTTTTCACGTCATTCACCTCATGTGTTTTTTATTATGTTGTTATCATAATCTCTTTTTGCTTGAGGAGAAATTCAAAAACATGACATGAATATTACACTTTTGTAAGATTAAGCACTGAAAAAACAAAAAAGATAATCAACTACTGCAACTAGTCGATTATCTTCTTTTTTGTATATCAACAAAGTTTTCGTATCCTAATTAGGAAGCCGATTTATTAATTGTATAACGTTGTTCAATACGTTGTTCAATTTTTTCCATCTCTTGTTTATCATTCAATATCTTTTGTTTATTTTCTTGTACCAATTCTTTAAACGATTTATGAAGTAATTTACAATRTTTGTTCGCCATAATCATTTCTCCTTATTGTCTGTGCAATCACAGATATAAAATAAAATTTTCCAATCACCATAAATTTTTTGTCTTTATTTGTCGAAAAATTATTCTTAATTCAAGAATACTATAACTTCCGAGTTTTTAGACCTATTTGTTTGAACATTTTGTGAATTTAATAAAAAAAGAGCGTCCGTCTTCGGACACTCTTTTCCTTTATAGCGAATTAAATAAGCGTTTGATTAAGTCTGCAAAACTCAATCATATCTCGATACGAAAAGCATTACATTAGCACTCTTCCGGCTTACCAGCATTCGACGCCGTACGGAAAGATGATCCACATCCGCATGATGCGATTGCATTCGGGTTATCGATTGTGAACCCGCCGCCAAGCATAGATTGCTTGTAATCAATTTTTACTCCTTTTACAATCGGAGCACTTTCTTTATCAATAACAAATTCAACACCGAAAAACTCAAGAACTGTGTCGTCTTCATTTGGTTCTCTTTCAAATCCTAGACCGTAAGAAAGACCGCTACATCCACCGCCATGCACAGCAAGGCGAACGTATTTCTCCCCATCTTCAGCATCTTTTAACATATCTTTAATTTGAAATGCTGCTTGTTTTGTTACATCAATCATGAAATCCACCTTCCTTTCTTCTATCTTTCTATTATACATCTTTACGCTTCTATCTTGTACTCATACACTCCGCGGCAAATTACTTCTGCTGGACCTTTCATCAAAACGTTTCCTTCTTCTGTCCAAGCAATCATTAAATCGCCACCTGCTAAATGAACCGTAATTTCTTCACCACGCTTCATTTTTTCATTTAACACTGCTGCCACAACTGCTGCGCATGCTCCTGTTCCACACGCCTGCGTTACACCTGATCCGCGTTCCCAAACGCGGAAGTTCATTTCATTGTCATTCACAATTTCAATAAATTCAACATTTACGCGTTCCGGGAACATTTCATGTGTCTCAAGTACCGGTCCTAATGTTGTAAGCGGAGCTTCTTCCACATCATCAACAAAAATGACCGCATGCGGATTTCCCATTGAAACAGCAGTAAACGCATAGCGATGATTATTGTATAGGAAGTCTTCACGAATAAACGGTGTTTCTCCCTCGCCAAGCATCGGTAACTCTGCACGAGTTACACGAGGTGCTCCCATATCAATTTTAGCTAATGTAACGATACCGTCTTCTACTGTCACTTCAGCCGTTACAATTCCAGCCATTGTTTCTATTGTAAAAACGGTCTCTTCTACTAGTTTATGCTCATACGCATATTTCGCTACGCAACGCAGTCCATTCCCACAGCTTTTTCCTTCTGACCCATCATTATTAAACATGCGCATTTTTACTGGTGCTACTTCAGACGGACAAATTAAAATCATTCCATCTGCGCCAATTCCAGTGTTGATATTCGACACTTTTTCCGCTACAAGAGATAGTTCCTCTTCTGGAATTTGCTCTTCAAACATATTTACATATATATAGCTATTCCCAAGACCATGCATTTTTGTAAAAGAAAATTTGTTCATCCTCATTCACTCCAAAAAAAATTTGTTGTTTTAAGTATAAAATGCATGCTTTTGGAACACAATAAGAACGTCCCCCGTTTCTCATATTTGACAACGTTTTGATGGCTTTTATATAAGAGCCGTTCTTACACAAATTGTGTAAGAAAAAAGCCCTTCTCGGAAAGGGCCTTTTTTTATTTCACACAAACATTCCTGCAATTGCAGCGCTCAATAAGTTAGCAAGTGTTCCAGCTACAATTGACTTTATTCCAAATTTCGCAATATCACTACGACGGGTTGGCGCCATTCCCCCAAGTCCCCCAAGTAAAATGGCAACAGAAGATAGATTCGCAAATCCGCAAAGTGCAAAGGTAATCATTGCCATTGTTTTCTCTGAAAGTTTCCCCATATAAGGAGCAAAATCAGTAAACGCTACAAACTCATTTAAAATTAACTTTTCTCCAATAAAACTTCCAGCTGTAATGGCTTCTGCCCACGGTACACCAATGACAAACGCAAGCGGTGAAAAAATATATCCTAATATAAGTTGTAGTGATAGATCTGGATAACCGAAAAGACCACCAATCCCACCAACAATTCCATTCAAAAGAGCGATGATGGCAATAAAAGCAATTAACATTGCTCCAACATTTAAAGCAAGTGATAATCCATCAGCTGCTCCGCGCGCTGCGGCATCGATGACGTTTGCTGGTTTTTTGTCACCATCTTTATCATCGTCTTCATGCTTATTATGTACTTCTGGCTTATCTGTTTCTGGAAACAATAATTTTGCCATAACAAGTCCAGCAGGTGCCGCCATAACGCTTGCCGCTAATAAAAACTTAAGCGGCACGCCAAGCGCAGCATATCCAAAAAGCGTTGAGCCTGATACAGATGCTAATCCTCCCACCATCACCGCAAACAGCTCTGACTTTGTCAGGCGTGGCATGTATGGTCGAATCACAAGCGGAGCTTCTGTCTGTCCTAAAAAGATATTCGCTGTTGCAGATAACGATTCGGATTGACTAGTCCCTAGTAGCTTTGCTAGTGCACCACCGACAATTCGAACAATCCATTGCATAATTCCTAAATAATATAAAACAGCAATAACCGATGATAAGAAAATTAAAATTGGCAGTACCCGAAACGCAAATACGAATCCAGTTGTTTTCGTTGGGTCCCCTAAACTACCGAATAAAAATAAAATACCAGCATTCGCAAAATCCATAATCTTTTGCACAAACTGCGTTACCTTCTCTAAAACCATTCGCCCTACATCCCACTCTAATACGATAAAGCCAAATAATAACTGAATTGCGAGTCCACCAAATACAGTACGCGGCGAGATTGCTCTTTTATTATTTGAAAGTAAATAACCAATTAAAAGAATAACGATTATTCCACCGAATCCCCAAATAATATTCATTCTGTCACCTCTAAAGTTCAAATTCTTTGTTAGCATTTCCTCTAAAAGAATTTTTACTCTGGTGAAACAATTGAACTCCCCCACCTTCACTTCGTTTAGAGGAGGGAGTCTTCTCGGTTAAAATGATAAAAAAGACGTTGCTTATATGCAACGCCTTAAAACATTGGGTTTTCATCTAAATAATCGTATACATTTTTCACAAGCTCTTCTACCGTTGCACCTTGTACGACTTCCCCGTTTACAAGTGCAAAAGGCCCTTCAAAACAAATGCCACAATATCCCAGACAACCGTACTCCATAACATCTAAATTTGGATCTTTTTCAAATTTTTCTAGCGCTGCTTGTGAGCCACTCGCAAGATTACCTACACAAAATTCGATTAATGGCTTAATCAAAACAATCCCCCCTGTATCTCCAAAAAATAAATCTATAATATGAAAACTAAGCTGTTTCTTGTTGTTTTAATTACACCTAATAAAATATTTAGCTACTTTACTGTTTCATTTCGAATCAAAAGATCTTCTCTATATAAATCCATGTTGATTTCCCAACATACAGTTCACTGCTATGAAAACAAAAAAAGATCTCCACTCATTTCCTCCTTCTGGTTTCACACCGCATGGGGCCAACAAAGGCACTGACCGCTTCTATCCATCGGCGGACGCTCTCTCCAACCTAAAAGAAAGGGTTTCTATCGTTTTTTTATCTACATATTGATTTCCCAGCATACAAACTACTGCTATGAAAACAAAAAAAGATCCCCACTCATTTCATCCTTCTGGTTTCACACCGCATGGAGCCAACAAAGGCACTGACCGCTTCTATCCATCGGCGGACGCTCTCTCCAACCTAAAAGAAAGGGTTTCTATCGTTTTTTTATCTACATATTGATTTTCCAGCATACAAATTAAAACAGTTTGTCCACTTTTCTTCTTATTGTACAACAGAGTACACATTCATGCATTGTTATTTGTTCACAAATTCGATATAATTTGAGTGAGTAAAGTCAAAATATTTTTTCAATATATAATTGTATGATTAGGGGATATTTCAACAGAAAAGGGGTAATCCATCATGAAACACCTCGTATTACTGGGTGGCGGCTACGGTGGAATGAGAATTCTACAACGGCTTCTTCCAAACAATCAACTCCCAGATGATGTCCAAGTGACATTAATCGACAAAGTACCATACCACTGTTTTAAAACAGAATATTACGCATTAGTAGCGGGTACAATTTCAGAAACACATATTCGCATTCCGTTTCCAGAACACCCGCGTCTCAACATTCAATATGGCACTGTAACGAATGTTGACATTGAAAACAAAGCCGTTCATCTCGATGGCGGTGAAGTTGTCGAATATGATGACTTAATTATCGGTCTTGGCTGCGAAGACAAGTATCATAATGTTCCGGGGGCGAAGGAATATACACATAGCCTTCAATCAATTGAACAAACTCGTAAAACGTATGAACAATTAAATAGTTTAGAACCAAACGCAACGGTCGCTGTTGTCGGTGCTGGTTTAAGCGGTGTTGAAGTTGCAAGTGAACTTCGTGAAAGCCGTTCTGATTTAAAGATCTACTTATTTGATCGAAAAGATCGCATTTTATTCCCGTTCCCAGAAAAATTAAGTAGATACGTAGAAGAGTGGTTCGTAAAGCATAATGTTACAATTATACGAAACTCTAACATTACGAAAGTAGAACCAAACGTTGTGTACAACCATGACGAACCGCTTCAATGTGATGCAATCGTATGGACAGCTGGTATTCAAGCAAACGAAGTTGTTCGAAACCTTCCAGTTGAACAAGATAGTAGTGGTCGGATTGTATTAACAAAATATCATAATATTCCAAATGATGAGCATGTTTATGTTGTAGGAGATTGCGCTTCTCTTCCACATGCCCCATCTGCACAGCTTGCTGAGGGCCAAGGTGAACAAATTGTCCAAATATTATTAAAACGTTGGAACAATGAGCCCCTTCCTGATGAACTACCTGTTATTAAATTAAAAGGTGTTCTCGGTTCTCTCGGTAAGAAACACGGATTCGGATTATTAGCAAATCAACCATTAATGGGACGAGTTCCTAGACTTCTCAAGTCGGGTATCCTTTGGATGTATAAATATCATAATGGTTAAAAAACAAGAGCTTATCGCTCTTGTTTTTTTCTATTTTTCTCCTTTTTTGATACGATATGAATATGTAAGTACAAATTGAAAAACCGGAATAAAACCTAATCTTTAGATGGGAGAGAGCATCTAGCCATGCATAGAAGCGGTTAGGGCCTTTCCCTGCCCCATGCCATGTTAAAACAAAGGGAGTAAACGAGTGGAGATCCGCTTTTGTTTCCATAGCCGCGTTTTATATGTTGGAAAATCAAGATGGGTTTATATAGAATCCCTGATTAACACACCTGGTATATTAATCCAATTTAAGGATATTATAGTAATAAATCTTTAGATTTGTATCGTTCTATAATGGAGGTATCGGTTATGTATTATGTTAAACTAATTCAGGGACAATCCTTCTATGCTTTTGATCATCGCTTCTTGCTAGATCAAGAAGAACAAGTTACACAAAGAATTTTTAAATACCTGTGCAAAAATGAGTTTTTCGAAGTACGTAAAGACGAGAATACTTCCACAGCATAATAATGAGTAGCTAAGTAGTGTGTACGTTAAGCACTAACAAATCCCTTTATCTACAAACTGAGCAGCCATACTATTTGTAGTATGACTGCTTTTTTATCCTTCCCATTTCCTCCGGCACTCCTCTATCCCACTAAGCAAATACTTCTTCGTCATATCTGCCCGCTTCCAAATGGAAATCATTCGTTTTGCTCTCTTATTATGACGCATCCGCTCTACCTCTTGTAACAAAGGCATCCATTTTTCACTAGACGCCCTCATCATATATTGTAATCCCTCATCTTTTGAAACAATTATTTTATGCTCTAATGTATACAAAATGCGTCCCATCGTTACAACAGCTGATTCTACCCATTCTTCAATTAAAAATAAATATGGCCGTGATGCTTTTTTACTCCAGTACTGTTCTACATTATATTTCATCGTTTCTACCACATCACTCCATGGCGTCTGAAACGGAAGCTTACTTGCTTCCTCCCCAATTACAGTAATCCCTTGATTTTTTAACGTCCACCACGTTACAGCATTCACATCCCAATGTCCTGTGTGAGCTTTTCCATCTGCACAATAGACATACTGCAGCATTTCCTCATTGTATTTCCCTAAATCAGCAAGTGGAATATACATACCGTCCATTCGTCTTCCTAACATGCTTTTACTCAATTTTTTGTGTAACTCAATTATTTGTATGTTCTGGGTTTCACTGACCGACTCTCTCGTTACTGTAACAAAATCAACGTCACTCGTTTCTAAATGAAATGCTCCTAATGCAATTGAACCATATACATATACTCCAATTAATTGTTCGTTTAAAAAAATATCTTGTAATCCAATCACATATCGCTCCATTAAGACCTTTACTTCTTCTGGAAGTCTATGTTTCACTACCCCTTTCACACGCATACCCCCTTGATAAGATTACCTATAAAGGTTATTTTTTCCACATAAACATATAAGAGAAGCCTTTGCTACCGCAAAGACTTTTTTGTATTATAAATATTTCTCGATTTCTTCATATACGTCCTTCAAACGAGGATTCCCTTCTCCAACGATTTCACCGTTTACAAGAACAACTGGATAAAATAAATCCTCTTCAATTACACGCTCTACGAAAGCTTGCTTTTCTGCATCTTCTTGCTCTTCTTGAATATCAACGTATTCAAACTTAAATTTATCATCTTGACCTTCATATTTACGACCAATTGCCGCTTGTAGCCATTCAAATGTTTCAGTCGAAGACGGCATTCCAACGCAGCTCGCACAAATTACTTTTGCCCCATATACTTGAACATTTACCATTATTTCTCCCCCACTTCTCTGTTCTAACAGTACGATTCGGTGACTTTCCTCATAAGCACATCTCTTTACAAGCTTAATTCTTGTCCTCTATACTGAAAAAACACATTGTAAACATGATACAATATTTCGACAATAAAACAAAAACAGAAAAAATAGATTTTCCCCTGTATCTTGATTATAATAAAATGGATGAAAGGAGTCGATAAAAATGGAAAACCCAAATATGCAAGAACAAGTACTAGAAGTATTAGATAAATTACGTCCGTTCTTACTTCGTGATGGCGGTGACGTTGAATTAGTAGATATTGAAGAAGGTATTGTAAAACTACGCCTTATGGGTGCATGCGGTAGCTGCCCAAGTTCTACAATCACATTAAAAGCTGGTATCGAACGCGCACTACTTGAAGAAGTACCAGGCGTTATCGAAGTAGAACAAGTATTTTAAATTTAAAGCGGTAGCGGCTCGCTTAGAATTGCTTCCACTGGATAATTTACAAAAAAAGAGACCACTATGGTCTCTTTTTTGTAAATTCGTATTAAGATAACCAATCCAACTTTCGAATTCCGAGCTTATCAACAGGCAAGCGAAGAAATTCATAAAAATGCTTCATAAATTGCTCTGAACGGTTCACATCGTGTAAAATGTCTTCTAAGCGATCTCGATACATACTTTTTTGTTCTTCATTTCCCGTCAGATAGTACTGTTCTACCGTTTCAAAGTAGCGAAGTGGAAAGAGAAGACGCGCAAATAATAGACGCCAGCCAAAAGAAGAAAGTGCATAATTTTTCTCATAATCCGTTACAAACTGAAAAATTGTTTGTTCCCAATCTTTCTTCTTTTCCATCGATACATATCGAATCCATTCCGCCAAATCTCTACTTGGATGATCATATACCCAATCGATGGGGATTTTTAATTTATTAGTTTGCTGCCATAATAAAGGGGTACAGCGTTCTTGACAGATTGTTGCTGCATCGGCAAGCTGAGGTGTATCATCTATTTCTGTATCAACAACATATTGAATGGCATTTTCAGCAATGCCTAAATAGTATGGGAAAGACTCAATAAATAGTTGATCAAATACATCTGATGGCTGATTCATAAGTTGTGATTGCCAAAATCGCTCTAATTGATCGAGCCTTTTTTCCCACAACGACTTCCATTCACCAATGCGACTTAATTGTTCTATTTCTTCTGGAAAAAAAGCGCCTCGTTTATGGAATAAGGAAAGCTCACTACCTAACGAAGTAGCATGTCGTTCAAGCAAACGCATACCTTTTAATAAACAGTAATTTTTTTCTTCTATCTCACTTACATAGTAACCGTGCACCGTCGGGACGAAAGTCGCAACAGTAATATCCCCTTGCTGGTTCATATAATCGCTTAATTTTTTCATTTCAACAAGTACATCTTCCTCCATATTTCCAATCGGAAGAAGTACATAAATTTTATTGCGAATCCAAAAGCTTTTATAGGGGCCAAGGGGGATTAATTCTTTGACATGCATTTGATAATGCTCATAAATATGCTGAATCATCATAGTCGCCACCTATGGTTTTTCTTTATATATATGAGCTTGTGCTCGCCTTTCATTCCTATGCACATGATAAAGCAGTAAAACGTATACAAATAATAAAAAGAAAAAAAGGTGATAACATGAAAGAATCAAATCAACTACAAGAAAGAGCATTACAACTTCTACAAGAACGTGGTGTAACAATCGATGATATTGCGGAGCTTGTTCATTTTCTTCAAAAGAAATACCATCCAAATTTAGAGATGTCAGAATGTCGTTACAACGTAGAACGTGTATTATCCAAACGCGAAGTACAAAATGCACTCATTACAGGAATTGAATTAGATGTCCTTGCCGAAAAAGGAATGTTAAGTGAACCATTACAAGATATCGTAAAACGGGATGAAGGATTGTACGGAATTGATGAAGTCATCGCACTTTCTATCGTAAACGTGTATGGCTCTATCGGCTTCACAAACTTTGGATATATCGATAAATTAAAACCAGGTATTTTAGAATACTTAAATGATAAATCAACTGGGAAAATCCATACATTCCTTGATGACATTGTTGGCGGTATTGCCGCTGCCGCTTCTAGTCGTTTGGCACATCGTGCGGAGCATGGGGAATAAAGTAAAACAATAGTCAGCATAATTTTACGTAATACTTTCAGCTGAAAATGTTATAGAAAGCATAACGGACCATGTGAAAAAATCATGGTCCGTTATGTTTTTCTTTCTTTTCAAGATTTTTTCATACACCTATTATTTTTTTATTTACACGAATAAACAGGAATAGTCTAAAAAGTAGCGAATGAATAAACTTAATGGTTCTGTTTGATTGGGATCTGAATATTAGTTAAAGATATGCGAATTACATTCCTTTCAGTAATAAAAAAAATGATTCAATAACAGGAGGAGCAACTTATATGGATAATATTTTAAAAGTATCATCAAAATCCAATCCCAATTCGGTTGCAGGTGCCATTGCCGGTGTATTAAGAGAAAAAGGTAGTACAGAAATTCAAGTAGTTGGAGCTGGTGCTTTAAATCAGGCGGTTAAAGCCGTTGCTATTGCAAGAGGATTCGTAGCTCCTAGCGGCATTGACCTTGTTCTCATTCCAGCATTTACAGATATCACCATCAATAACGAGAAAAGTACAGCAATCAAATTAATTGTCGGCCCTAGAAAAATTAGATCGTAGAAAAAATAATAGCTTATCATTCAAACCATCCATACAAAAATTATGAAAGAACATCCCCACTCAACTGCATTCTTTTATTAGATTCATAAATACCAATTGTTAAATGATATATGAAAAGACTGATAACAATCAGTCTTTTTCCTATTGTATCAATTCTTCAGTTTCTCTTCTTCCTACAGGAATATGTCATCAAAATAAACTCTCTTCCTCTATCATCAAAAGTTTTTTCTGCTACAAAACCTACCTGTTGATATAACCTTATTGCACGTTTATTAAAACCTGCAACACTTAAACGAAGTCTATCCGGTTGGATTTGCTCTTCCGCCAAATTTATTCCAGCTTGCAAAAAGGCTTTCCCCAGCCCCCGCCCCGTTAGCTCTGGCTTCATTCCAAGCCCAATATCTACAGTATCTTCTCCCACGTATAACTCCGCATCTCTTCCCCCTGGCACTTGTGCGTTTTCACCAAAACAAAAATAACCTATTAATTCTCCATGTTCATTACAACAGCCATAATATGTACCATCTAATAGTTCTTCTATTGTCTCTTCACTGCCTGAAAAGCTGTATAACGAATATAGTTCCTCATACTGCCATGTATTGATTTCTTTTGCTTCTGCCTCTGTTAGTTTGTGTATATTCATTTTTCTTCTTCCTTTCAAAAAAACAATTTCCTAACAAATTTCTACATTTATCTTATTATCTCACTTTGTTTTTGAAAAGTTTGTAATTTTTTAAAATACTAAATTGGAAAACTTTTCTTAGCATGTTACGATTGGATTAACTATTCTAAATGAGGTGAAATCAAAATGCCCCTACAGTTATGTAAAGGACAAAAGGTAGATTTAACAAAAACAAATCCTACATTAACTCATATAAAAATAGGTCTCGGCTGGAATCTTCCTACAAATTCAAATTCACATGCATTCGATTTAGATGCGGCTGCTTTTTTATTAGATGCAAATGGACGCTTAACAACAACAGACCATATTATATTTTATAAACAGCAATCTGCTTTACAAGATGCGATTACACTTTCATCAGACAATCGTACAGGAGCTGGATCTGGCGATGACGAGGAAATTTCCATCTCCCTTTCCAAACTTCCATCTCATATTGAACGTATTATTTTCACTATTACGATTCACGAAGCACAAACTCGTCTGCAAACATTTGGACAAATAGCTCACTCTTACGTCCGCATTCTAAACTCCGCAAACAATGACGAAATGTTCCGCTATAATCTGGAAGAACAATTCTCATCCGAAACTGCACTAATCGCCTGTGAAGTCTATCGTTACAAAGGAGAATGGAAATTTGATGCCATCGGTCGCGGTGTGCAAGGCGGGCTTATCGAACTTTCTAAACAATTTGGTTTATCCCATACACCACCTGATTTTTTTGCAAAGGCAACCGCTGCACCTTCTCCTATTTCAAAAAGTATTAACCTTTCTAAAATTGAATTAAAGAAGTCTGGAGATACGATCAACTTACAAAAAACGGACAAGCCTCTTGGCGAAATTGCAGTGAACTTAAACTGGGGTAAACAAAGTACACCAAAACAAAAAGGATTTTTTTCATCCTTAACTGCAAATAGCTCCCCTCAAATAGATTTAGATTTAGGCTGTTTGTTTGAATTTAAAGACGGTTGGAAAGGCGTTGTACAACCACTTGGAAATATATTTGGTTCATTTTATAACGAGCCTTACATTCACTTAGATCAAGACGATCGCACTGGTGCTTCAAATAAAGGAGAAAATTTACGTATTAACGGAGACATGATTCATGAAATAAAAAGAATATTAATTTTCTCTTATATTTATGAAGGTGTAGCTAACTGGTCACAGGTTGATGGTATTGTCACATTAAAACAGGAAAACGGCCCAGATATTATTGTAAAAATGGATGAGCACCGTAACGGTTTCAACACATGTGCAATTGCAATGCTCGAAAATGTAAATGATGAGACATTCAAAGTACAAAAGCTTGTGAAATATTTTAGAGGGCACCTAGAAATGGATCGGCATTACAAATGGAACATGAACTGGGTCGCAGGTTCAAAATAAGGTGGTGACAACTTGAAGCATTTTTCCTATCTGTCTTCTGAAGAAAAGAAAAAACTTTTCTATCAAGAGCCAATAAGCTTTTCCAAAGATATCACAAAAGAACAATTGGCTTACGCATTAGGTGCTACTCTATACACACCTGGTACAAAGAATACAATTGCAGTGGATATTGCCGCGAAAAAGCACGAAGGTGCTACATCAATCGTACTTTGTTTAGAAGATTCCATTAGTGATGGAGATGTGAAACTTGCCGAGCAAAATGTCGTCATACAAATGCAACTACTGGCTCATATGATTGATGCAAACAGGCTTCTTCCATCAGACGTGCCACTTCTCTTTATCCGGATTCGTGAACCGAAACAGATGCGTTCACTCATTCATGAACTAGGTAGCGCCGTTCATTGTATGAGCGGTTTTGTCTTTCCTAAATTCACACCTGCGAACGGAATGTCTTACATTCATGAACTACAGGATATAAACGAAACATATTCACTTTCACTTTACGGGATGCCTATTTTAGAGTCTCCTGAAATTATTTATAAAGAAACTCGTATTGATACGTTACTAGCAATTAAAGCAATCCTAGATTCTTATCGCACTTTCATTTTGAACGTACGAATTGGTGCCACCGACTTTTCTGGCATATTTGGCATTCGCCGAAATAAAGATACGACAATCTATGATATTGCTGTTATTCGTGATTGTATTTCTGATATTATCAATATTTTTTCTAGAAAGGCAGATGAATACGTTATATCTGGTCCTGTGTGGGAGTACTTCGGAAACAAGCAGCGCGTACTAAAACCACAGCTTCGGCAAACACCGTTCCGTAAATCATTCGGAAGCGCTGGAGTAACAATGCGTGAGGAAATGCTTCATCGTTATGAGGACGGGCTCATTCATGAAGTATTGCTCGATCAAGCAAATGGATTAATTGGAAAAACGGTGATTCATCCTTCTCACATTAAACTCGTACAAGCCTTGCACGTTGTAACACTAGAAGATTATTTAGATGCAAAAGCTATTTTCGAAGGTGCTCAGACGTATAACGGCGTTATGAAAAGCAGCTTTTCTAACAAAATGAATGAAGTGAAGCCACATTATAATTGGGCGCGTAAAACACTTCTGAAATCTAATATTTATGGGGTGCTACATGAACAACAAACTTTCTTCGATCTCCTTACCGAAAAGTCAAAACAAAACGTACACGTACCACATTTTAAATAAAATAACAGTTTATATAGATGTGCTACATAATCCATATTTATTATCGCCAGATCAACTGTTTCAAATGGCCGCAAGAATGAATAGGAACCGCGGCTTTTTATTTGTGAGTACCATTTTAGGAAAACATCTTCCTGTTCTACCTGCAATCTCTTTAGCTGGAGGCTGTGCTCTTGCCGCAAGATATATGGAAGTGCTACATCGTACAAATCATCCATATCAAAAAGAAATTCTTAACCTGATTTCTTCTAAAGACAGTACCAATAATGAGCTAGAGGCAATTCTCCAGTATCAATTCCCTCTAGAAAAAGAAGTATTATTTATCGGATTTGCAGAAACAGCTACCGCATTAGGCCACTCGATGTTTCAATGTTTTCAAAATGCAAAATATGTTCATACAACAAGGGAGATGATCTCACAAATCGATCCTATCATTACATTCGAAGAGGAACATTCTCACGCAACATCACATCGTTGCTATGTGGACAAAAGCTATTTTCAAAATGAACAGCCCATCGTCCTTGTGGATGATGAAATGACAACAGGAAAAACCGCACTTAATATCATTCGATCTATTCAAGAAAAGTTTCCAAGAAAAGAATATATTATTGCTTCTTTATTAGATTGGCGCTCAGATGCGCATCGAAAACAATTTACAGAACTCGAGCAAGAACTTGATATTACGATTCATGTGATTTCTCTATTAAGCGGTTCAATCGACGTAATTGGTAGTCCTGTTACTACTTCTTCTTCACATGATGAAACATCCTATAAATCAATAGAGTCTAAGATAGAAAAACATATGATTTCATGTCCTATTTTACCTTATACATCTATAAACCATGATGTCAGTTACATAAACTACACAGGACGTTTTGGCATTTCATCCGATGATCAAAAGTGTATCCACTCTTTTGCTAAAAAGATTGGTCATGATTTAAAGAAAAATCGAAAAGGTCAACAGACACTCTGCTTAGGAACTGGCGAGTTTATGTATCTTCCAATGCGAATCGCAGCTGAAATGGGAGAAAACATTTCCTATCAATCAACAACACGAAGTCCTATTCATCCTTACGCGGGTGATGTACAATACGCTATTCACAGTCATTTTCCCTATGAAAGCCCTGAAGATAAAGCAGTTACAAGTTATTTTTATAATATCCAGCCTGGGGACTACGATGAAGTCTTTCTTTTTATAGAGCGTGATTTACAGGAAGATGCTTTCCATCCCCTTCTTACACAATTACAAACAGTTATTCCGCTCATTCATATCGTTTCATTTAAAGGTTTAGTAGAAAGTGAGGGTGAAGAAATATGACCGAGCCCAAAACATTACAGCTTATCGGTAGTTATGCGAAAGAGGATGCTATTTTTCTATTAAAAGATATTAGTGATGTCATAGAAGAAAGCGTAACAGAAGAAAGAGAACGAGCAATTCAATCGGGCACACATTACTCTGAAATGCTTCCAATTGAATATAAACCATCTAAACCTTATATGGATTTATTTTTCGCTTCACTCGAGCAATACAAACGTAAGCTAGCCATTGCGGCCGGTGTAGTAGCCGAGCAAATTATAAAAACGAAAGGAAAGAATCTTGTTCTTGTTTCACTAGCGAGGGCCGGTACACCAATAGGTGTTTTAATAAAACGATATATTCGTTATCAATATAATCTTGACTTGCCGCATTATTGCGTTTCTATTATTCGGGGGCGCGGCATTGATGAAAATGCCCTTCATTATATTTTGAAGCACCATCCAAATCAAACGATTCAGTTCATTGATGGCTGGACTGGAAAAGGTGCGATAAAAAAAGAACTACGCCAATCTGTGCATACATTTAATGAAAAGAATCATGAATATATTTCAGACTGCATGGCAGTTCTTGCTGATCCGGGCCATTGTACTTCTATATATGGAACACGAGAAGATTTTCTCATTCCAAGCGCTTGTTTAAACGCGACCGTATCAGGGTTAATCAGCCGCACTGTTTTAAATGAAACTTATATTGGTCCAAATGATTTCCACGGCGCCAAATATTATCGAGAACTAGAAACAGAAGATTTATCTAACTTCTTTATTGAAAAAATCACAGCGTTATTCCCTTCCATTAGCGCTGACGTAACAACGCAACTAGAACACATTATTGCTACCTATACAGAACCATCTTGGCAAGGTATGCAAGACATCGCCTCTATTCAAAAGCATTTTGGAATAGAAAATATAAACTTAATTAAACCAGGAGTTGGAGAAACAACGCGTGTTTTACTAAGACGAGTACCATGGAAAATTTTAATCCAGGGTGAAAACAATTCAGATTTAAAGCACATTTTACTTTTAGCAAAAGAAAAAAATGTTCCAGTAGAAATCTATAAAGATATGACGTATTCGTGCTGCGGACTCATCAAACCTCTCGGGAGGAAAACTTCATGATTTTTGCAAGTGATCTTGATCAAACGCTCATTTATTCTCGGAAATCATTTCGCGCTTCTATAGACGATGAACACATTCAGCTTATCGAGACGTTAGATGGGAAAGAGATCTCTTTTATTACACACAAAACCATCTCTTTATTAAAAGAACTACAATTACAAGCAAAATTCGTCCCAGTTACAACACGAACCATTGAGCAGTTTCAGCGTATTACGTTATTTCAAACAGAAGTCATTCCGGAATATGCGATTACGAGCAACGGCGGCAATATTCTTCACAATGGCAAACAAGATAGCACTTGGAAAAACATACAAACAAAGCGCTTAGTAGCATGCATGGAAAAAGAAGATGTTCTAACAGAATTTCAAAATATTTCTCATGAAGAATGGGTCATTTCACAAAAAACAGCTGATGATTTATTTCACTACTGCATCATTAAGCGTGACAATATTCCATACGACGAATTACACTCATTCACCACTTGGCTCGATAAACAAGGATGGACTCATTCATTGCAAGGCAGAAAATTATATTTTGTGCCAAAGCCTGTGAACAAATGGGATGCTGTTCAGTATGTACAAGAAAAAGTCCAGGCAACAACCATCATTACAGCAGGAGACTCCTTGCTTGATTTATGCATGCTTGAAGGAGCAAATCATGCAATCGCACCTCTTCATGGTGAACTTGAAACAAAACAAGGGAGTTTATTACCCCATATTGTAAGAACAAATGAAATTGGTATATATGCAGCGGAGGAAATTGTCAGTAAAGCACTTCAAATGGTCCATAGTTCTCTTCCTACTGCGTAATCTATACATACTTCAAGAACCGGCATCTTTGTTACATGATAAAAAAAGGAGCGATTATACTTGAGTACAATTACTTTAAGAAAAGAAGCAGTACGCGTTGTATTAGAGAAAAAGAAATTAACAGGCGTTGTCGCAAAAGTTGCGCTCGTATTAGACATTTCTGGGTCTATGCGAACACTTTATAAAAACGGTACTGTCCAAGAAGTTGTTGAACGTGTTCTTGCTGTAGCAAGCCAATTCGATGATGATGATTCATTAGATATTTGGGTGTACGATAATGAGTTTTCAAGATTACCAGCCGTTACCGAAAAAGATTTTGCTGGTTATGTTGAAAAACATATTTTAAATAACACTTCCATTCATAAATTTGGCCGAAATGATGAGCCACAAGTAATGGAAGATATCATAAAAAAATATACGGTTGAAGAAAAAAGCGCAGAGCCYGCCTTTATTATTTTTATTAACGATGGAGGCTGTAAAAAAGGAATCCAAAAACCGGTTGTATTCTCTTCTAACCAACCGATTTTTTGGCAGTTTGTTGGAATTGGAAACGGCAAATTCGACGTTCTTAGAAAGCTAGACGAAATGGAAGGGCGTTTCATTGATAATGCAAACTTCTTCTACATTCGCGATATCGAAAAAACAACAGATGAAACGTTGTATAACAATTTGTTGAATGAACTTCCGATGTGGATAAAAGAAGCGAAGGAGAAAAAGGTGATACTTTGAAAATAGGAGAAAAGATACGTCAAATCCGGATACATCGCGAAATGACACAAGGGGAATTAGTAAATGGAATTTGTTCTATTCCATATTTAAGTCGAGTTGAAAATGGAACGGCAAAACCTTCTCATTCTTTTTTAGAGAAGGTTTCAGCCAAACTTAATATGAGCCTTGATTATCTCATGGAGCAAAATAGCACTAATTTTGAGAAAGATATAACAACAATTACTACCAAATATAAAAAAGCGAATGTATTAACTGAAAGTGAAATCTCTTTTTTAGAGTTACATACTCGGGAAATGCATCCACTCCCAATTCTTTTACAGATTTTCGGTGTACTACTCCATTATTACGCTCGTACTAGCTCACCAAAAAAAGGTGATTCCATTTATCAACAAGCAATAAATTTAATACCTAATCGGCCAAATCAATTATTTGCTGAAGATTTTTCCTATTATTACATAGCATGTGGTAATTATTTTTATATGAAACAAGATTTTATTAAAACAAATGAATACTACGAGCAGGCAAATCAATTATTAACTATGGAAGAGAACTTACAAAGGGCTAATTTATACTATAATATGAGCCTAGTTAAACAACGTCTCATTAAAAACCAGAGTGTGAGCCGGAAGTATTCAAAAAAAGCATATGAAATATATAGCAAGTTAAATAACAAAGTTTTCATATCAAGTACGCTTATTACAATTGCTGTACAATACCATCTCGATGAAAGATACGAAGAATCCTTACAATACTTAAAAGAAGCTGAAGGATATGTAAAAGAACTTCACAATCCTGCTATGTATTTTGCAATGATTTATTACAATTACGGAAGAGTGTATCAAGGATTAGAAAAATTCGATACAGCAATTCAACACCTCAACCGTTCCTTGAAAATAAATGTAGCAATCAATCAGCAAGAGTCAAATATTTACGCATTGCGAAGTCTCATTGAAATTTACTTACACTTAAAAGAATGGGAGCAAATCAATAAAGTCATGCCGGAAGCCATCAAAATCTTAGAAGCTTACGATATGCCTTCTGTGTACATCGAAATTCATGCATATAAAGCGCATCTCTATAAAATTCAAGGTGACTCTTATAGCTACGAGAAAGAAATGCAAAGAATTATTGATTTTGGAATGGATAATAGACAATATATACAGGTAAAAAAACTAGCTACTGAATTAGGGGATCATTTTTATGGATTGCGTGCTTATAAATTAGGAGCAAAATATTTTAAAATCGCCTTACAATGCGACCTTGATATAGAAGATTTTCAAAACAACTTCTAAAATGACAATTCCCCTCTTTGCATACAATCAAAGAGGGCGAAAATTATAATTAAAAAACAACACTCTTCTGTTTCACCCTCTGTAAACAATTCTCTTCCCTAGGAGCTATTTCTACCGTAATTAACCCATAATAATAGGCCCGGATTCCAATTTCTACACGATGATGAATGTTCCACTTTTCCTTAATTGAAGCAACTAGCTCTCCTACCCTGCGCCGACTAATATACAGCGTTTGAGCAATTTCTTTATCTTTCATTCCTTTTGATACAAGAATGGCTACTTCTTTTTCTTTTGCACTTAATCTGACACTCATTTTTTCATTCTCCTTCCTCTATTCCTCTCGATTTACAATCCATTGACATAAAAAAACGGGAGATAGATTGTTCTCATATAATAAAACATCTTCCTTAACAGCAATTTCAAAAGAACATGTTAACTCACCGTGAATATCCAAAAATTTATTTATTCTCTTAACCATATACATAAGCACTTTTTCTACCTCTTCATCTAATAATCGCTCAAGTCTACTATGCTGGATTGTATAGCCGATTGCTAATGTTGCAACCTCATTTTGAAGACGATCAACATCACAAATATACATGAACTCATCACAAACAAAATTCATTGTATATATCCCTGGAACATAAATACTTTGAACTGCTACAGGGTTAGAAATAATAAGAACGGGAACAACAGGAGAATTGGTTAAATCGATTTCTTTAAATGCTTCATACAACAACTGAGCCAAAATATTAATATGGACATTCAATACCTTTCCATCACCTTTATCATGCAATGAAAAAAGTTTGTCTGAAATAATACGCTGATACAATCTAACCGTCTGTTCGTTTCTAATGAATAATTCGTTATGAATCATGAATGGATCACCTCCACTTTCAAGTCCTTACTATTACTTTATAACGCGAGGTTAGTTAATTTATAGTAGTTAACAATAACGAAAAAACAGAGAGGATTTTTTATCATTTACTAAAAAAAGTTAACCATATTCAAAAGAAAAAGACCGTTATAAAAACGGCCTTCCTTACGCTGACAACTCTTTAAGCGTATCACTTAATTTAAAATCCCTTAACTGGAATGAAGCGATCATTGCTGCACTTGTTCCGAGTATAACACTCGCTGCAGCTAGTAATAGCACTTGATTATACGGAATTGTAATAAGCGTTAATTCTAAACTTGATAAGACAATATAACTGAAAATCACTCCGCCTCCAATACCTATGATTCCAGCTATCGCACCAAGTAATGTACCTTCTAACCACACAATTCTTCGCATTTGCTTAGGGATAGCTCCTATGGCACGAATCATACTAATCTCAGCACGTCTTTCATGTAAGCTTGCAACAATCGCGTTCATTAAGCCAATACCTGAAATAACAAAAATAATGACTACCAATAAACGAATTAACATAACCATTTGAGATAATAGCTGCTCTTGCTCTTTTAACAAATCGGTACTATTTATAACCTCTATATTATTTTTACCATTTGTTATCTTTGTTACTTTCTTCTTAATTGTTTCAAAAGGTACCTTAGAGTCCGTCATAATTTGAATCGATTCATATCCTTGTACATGAAACATATTTCGCGCCCATTGTTCATTTACGAAGACGTAAGTACTTTGCATTCTCAAGTTTTTCTCGATAATAGAAACGACTTTAATAGACTGTTTTTGCTTCCCTTTCCCTTGCACTTCAATCGTATCATGTAGCTTAATCCCTAAATTTTTTGCTGTTTCTTTTGTAATTACTCCTTCTCCATCTTTTAATGGAGTACTCAAGTTTTGACCAGAAATAACTTTCATCTTGGTCACCTTTTGAAACGCTGTAATATCAGTACCCACAACTTCCATCGCATCATAATTATATTTATTTTTCTTCATAAATTCGTACCATTCTTGATTTGCTTCTTTAAAGTCATAATTTACGAGTTTAGATGTGGAATCAGAGGCTGCTCCGACAATTTCTTTTATCCCTTCAACGTCTTGTATCTTTCCTAGCCAATTAAATGGGATATTTTCAATTCCTTGTGACTCCATTGAAATACGAATGACTAAATCTGCTGGTAAATTCTTTTGTAATCCTTGCTTCATTCCTTCATACATCGCATTCACATACATCGTTCCAACTAGCGATAACATAAATCCAAATGCTAGAATTGCGACTGAAACAGCTGCCTTTTTACGATAACGAATGACATTTCGGCTACTAATTGTTGTCTCAATGCGAAATATCATTTGAAATGGTTTTACAATAACTGGGGTAATAACACGAATACATAACGGAATTGCAAACAACAAACCTACTGCAAATAACAGTGCTCCTATCGCACTTGGATTAAAACCAATATACCTCTCAGCAAACACACCACTTAAACCAATTACAGCACCCACTATTAAAATAACGAGACTGAAAATGCTCCATTTCCGTTCTTTCTTTTGATTGCTTAGAACTCCTGGTCTTAATGCTTCAACAGGAGGAATTTTTCTTACCATAAATGCTGGTATAATCGCGCCTATTACTGACATGATAATCCCTAGTAAAAATGTAATGAATAAAATCTCAACTGAAATAGAAAATGATTCTTGCCCTGTACTTTCTACATTCACCCACTTGTTAATAAAAGAAGCTGCGAGCTGATGTGTGCTAGCACCAAGTACAACTCCTACTAACGAACCAATCGTTCCAATACATAATGCTTCTAATAAAACAACGAAAATTACTTGATTTGGATTACTACCAATCGCACGTAATAAAGCCCATTGTTTAAAGCGACTTCTTACAGATAAGAAGAAGCTTCCCATAATTAAAAGCGCTACAACAAATAAAGCAATTCCGCCTAAACTAAAGACTAATGGCTTCATCACATTTAATCTTTCTAATGCTTTATCTACATATGTACGCTGATCTATTTTAATATTTTCAAATTTTTTATTCGCATCAATAGCAATCATTCTCTTCACATTGACATCAGATGTTTTCACTTGAACAAGGTTAAATTGACCTTGTAAGTTTAATTCCTGTTGCATCCAAGTAATTGGAAAATATGCGCTATGTCCCATTGCTGCCATCAATGGTGGATTCAAAATCCCTACAACTCTCAAATTTTTTTCACCGTGCGGTGGAAAAGGCAGACGAATCATATCTCCTACTTTTATATTTTCTCGATCTGTATACCCTTTCGTAAGTGCTACTTCCGCCCCTTCTTTCGGATATCGCCCTTCTGTAATTTTATAAGAACGCATATCGGGAGAATCTTGTTCCACGCCCCAATACGATGGTTTGCCAGAAAGCTCTTTATAATTTGGTAACGGATAAGGAATAAGTACTTTTGATATTTTTTCCGCACTTTCAAGACCGTTCAGTTCTTTTAATTTTTCATCTTTTAAATACACATCATTTTTAATATAACCAAATTGCAAATCATAATCACCATAACGACTCACAACCTGCTCTTTAACACGTTGTTCTACAGACTGATTTCCTAGTAGTAACATTGTTGCTAACATGACACCTAAAGCAGCCCCAAGAGCGATTAACATGTTCCTTAGCCAATTCTGTCTAATAGACTTGGCCGCATATTTAATTATCCAAGACATCGTTCTTATCACCTACCTTAAAGTGCCGATTCATAACCTCTTGAATGTGCGTAACTTGCTGCGGAATATGCCGGAATTTCCATCCTTTACTTTCGGCATGTTCATGAATTACTTCACCATCTAGTAAGAAAACAACTTTATCTGCATGAGCGGCTACAAACGGGTCATGCGTTACAACAACTGCCGTTTGCCCTAATTCATCACAAGCATTACGAAGAGCCGCAATGATATTTTTGCTATTTTCAGAATCCAACGCTCCTGTCGGTTCATCTGCTAATATAATAGCTGGTTCATTGGCAAATGCTCTCGCAATGGCAACCCTTTGCTGCTGGCCACCTGATAATTGCGATGGTAAGTGCTGTTCTTTCCCTTTTAAACCAACAAGCTCTAATAAACGCTTTGCTGCTGTTGTCGCCTTCTTCTGCGGGACATTATCTAACAGTAACGGTAATCCCACATTTTCTTCCGCATTAAATACTGGTATTAAATTAAACTGCTGAAAAATAAAACCTATTTTATGCCTCCGAAACAACGCGAGTTCTTTTTCTTTTAATGATGAAATTTCAGTACAGCCTACTCGAATGCTTCCCGTCGTCGGAATATCTAATCCTCCAAGCAACTGTAAAAGAGTGGTTTTCCCCGACCCACTCGCTCCCATAATACAAACGAAATCACCTTTTTGGATTTGAAGATTAATCCCCTTTAATATCTTTACCTTACTATCACCAATATCAAATGACTTTTCTACCCCTTCAATTTCAATGATATTCATTTTTTATACCCCTTTTTTTTATTTAATTATCTTTATATTAAATATATATTCTGCTGCGAGACCAAGCTTCCTATCACACTGTACTTTTATTGTAATATAAATATATTTTGAAACACACTTCGCAAAATAGCACATCTTACATTTTCTAATAAGAATTTGAATTTCTTGACTCCCCCTCAATTCGTAACCATAATAGTTACAATAATGTTTTCTTTTTAAGAAAAAGCTATCAACATATCCACAAATAGGAGGAACAATGATGAAGCATCTAATCGTTTATGCACACCCAAATCCACAAAGCTTCAATCATGCGATTTTAGAAACGGTAAAAAGTGAACTTGAAGAAGTAAAAGAAGTAGTGAATCGTTTATTAGGGTAAAATGAAAACTTCCATCAGTGAGGTTAACGCAGAGTGACATGCTGATTTAATTTTCTCAATAACGGATATGACCGAACATGGTAAAATAGTAAATAGGATGAGAGTCCTAATACATATGTGGTTTTCAAGTCAAAAAAAGACACTCGAAAGGGTGTCTTTTTAACATCCGCATATAGCTAGTACAAACAAAACGAATAGAATAATTACTATGGATATTCCAAAATTGAATGTAATCGTATGATCCATATCCCTTCCCCTTCTCGCAAATCCATTTATAAAAAATATTATTAAAGTAAAAAGACACTCAAGTGAGTGTTTTTTAGCAGCTAAATCCACCTTCCCAACAGCTGTATAATCCCTACTTTAGTAAGTGCTCAAAACAGTAAGCTGTGGATATTTTGACGGATTTACATTACTGTATGTTGATTAACGATGAGTGAGCAGGTCTTTTTCTATAATTTAAACAATGAATGTAATTTTAATATACACTTACGCCCATCCCTACTTAAATCGAATTACAGCCTTCATTCAGCAAAAAACAGGCAATCTAAAAGATTGCCTGTCCACTATTACATCTTCTCAATCCACTCTGTCAAGTTATGCACAACTTGTGTTGGCTGCACGTCATACTCTGTTAACTTCTCCACAGTTGTGACTCCAGTGTGGACAAGAAGTGTATGCATACCAGCATTTATCCCCGCTAAAATGTCAGTATCATAGTTATCCCCAACCATTAGCGCTTCTTCTTTCGCCATGCCAAGTACTTTTAGTGCTTGTTCCATAATAATGGATTCTGGTTTTCCGATAAAGATTGGCTCTACACCTGTTGATACTGTAACAACAGATGTTAAGGAACCGTTTCCAGGTAATAAACCACGCTCAGTTGGAATGGCAATATCTCCATTTGTTGAAATAAATGTCGCACCATTACGTACTGCAAGACATGCTTTCGCTAGCTTTTCATATGTAATTTCGCGATCTAATCCAACAACGACAAAGTCAGGATTTTCATCCACAAGCTTGAATCCTTTTTCTACAAGTGCGTCATGCAATCCTTCTTCACCAATCATATACACAGACGCATCTTGTTTACGCTCATAAATAAAGTTTGCTGTTGCCATGCTTGTTGTAAATACTTGCTCTGGTTTAGCTGGAATATCGAAACGAACAAGCTTTTCTGCCACTTGCTCTGGCTTACGCGTTGAGTTATTCGTTACAAACAAATAGGGAATGCCGCGCTCCTGTAGTGCTTTTACAAAGTCGCTTGCTTCTTCAATTTGTTCTTCACCGCGATACATTGTACCATCTAAGTCGATTAAATAGCCTTTATACATCCATCTGTCTCTCCTTTTTGTCTAGCGTTCATACCCTTCTTATATTAACCGCTTTTTCCAAAGAAAAAAACGCTTCGTCTAAAAGCGTCCCATAACGTTCATTTTTTCTCTTGTATGTGATACGAACAGTGACAGTCACCATTGCACATATTTGATAACACTTTCACATTTTTATCAGAAAACAACCGCTTATACATGTTTTCTTCCTCCAAACAAAGCTGTGGATATTTTTCAGCAACAGCCTTTAATGGACAATTTTGTTTTTGTAATATGTATGAGTTTTCTCCCTCTTGCTTCACCTGTACCATATATCCGTTTTTCTCTTGAATAGCGGCAACTTCCCGGAGCTTTTGTAATACATTATCTTGGCTGCTCATTCGCTTTTGTAATTGCTCCTCCATCCGATTCGTTCTCGCCTTTAAAATAGCATTAACAAGTGTTTCATCACCGATTGACTCTAAATCCTCTAACACTTCTAAAGCAAATTGCTTATAATCTTTCGGAAACGAATCTTCTCCTTTTTGACTTAGGCCGTATAAATATGTTGGCCTTCCCACATGTTGACGCACCATTTTCGACTGAATGATTTCTTCTTTCTCAAGCTTACTTAAATGACGACGTACTGCCATCTCCGTAATCTCTAAAGATTCAGCTAACGATGCAACTGTTTTTTCACCATTTATTTTTAAAAGCTGTACAATTTCTTCCTTCGTTGTACGTGCTTCCCCCATTTCTCATCCTTCTCTCTTTTGAGCCGTTCCCATAGACAAAAAAGACCCCCAAAAAGGTTAATGGGGATCTTATCCATGCGCTTATTCTGCTACAAATGCAGATACAGGCCCTAATTCCTTTTCTAAGTAACGGCGAATATTCGCAGGGTATTTTTGTACCACGGCAATTTGTTTTTGAATCGTTGTATATAATTCTTCATGGTTCATTTGAATATAATCTTGCATAAGCATTTTCCGAAGAACAATCACTTCTTTTATCCCTTTTCCTTCTTCCTCACTTATGACTTTTTCGTCCATTAAAATATCAATAATATCTTCATAACTCCCTGGATCACGCATAATAAATCCATCAATCATTGCATTTCCAACATCTAGTATGCAATCAATGATGAGATGCGACATACGCTCTAATGCGTAATATTCAAAATCCGTTTCATATTCTTGCTTCTCTTGAAATGTATCTACTACTTGTTCTAAACATGCTAACATTTGCTCTATTTTTTTTCTGTCTACAAAGTACATGAATGTCACCTACCTGGAAATTAAAGCATTTACATTTTAATTGTAACCGTTTCTTCTGAAAAAATCGACAATTTTTCGAATTCACCTTTCACGCGTTATTTGTTATAGTTATAACTGTATGATTTTTGAAATTGGAGGAATGTCACCTTGGAACGTGAACTCGCATTAGAAATTGTCCGTGTAACAGAAGCAGCAGCCTTAGCATCCGCACAATGGATGGGCCGCGGAAAGAAAAACGAAGCAGATGATGCAGCAACTACCGCTATGCGTGATATGTTTGATTCAGTAAACATGGCAGGTACTGTTGTAATTGGTGAAGGAGAACTTGATGAAGCACCAATGTTATATATTGGTGAGGAACTAGGAACAGGTAACGGTCCAGAAGTAGATATCGCCGTTGATCCATTAGAAGGGACAAACATCGTTGCAAAAGGTCTTGCAAATGCAATGGCAGTTATTGCAGTCGCAGATAAAGGAAACCTTCTTCATGCTCCGGATATGTACATGGAAAAAATCGCGGTTGGTCCAAAAGCAGCTGGTAAAATTAGCTTAGATGATCCAATTGAAAAAACAATTGATATT
This sequence comes from Bacillus sp. 05T22, assembly GCF_056396765.1. Taxonomy (NCBI): domain Bacteria; kingdom Bacillati; phylum Bacillota; class Bacilli; order Caryophanales; family Bacillaceae; genus Bacillus; species Bacillus sp. 05T22. The sequence goes on along the minus strand of NZ_JBFTMC010000008.1, from coordinate 6,334 downwards.
GTAGCAGAAGCAAACAATAAGAAAATTCGTGACTTAACGGTTATCGTCCAAGAACGTGAACGTCATCAAGATATTATTAACCGTGTTCGCGCAAAAGGTGCACGTGTAAAACTATTCGGTGATGGAGATGTTGGTGCRTCAATCGCAACAGCTCTTCCAGGAACAGGTATTGACTTATTCGTTGGTATTGGCGGCGCTCCAGAAGGCGTTATCTCTGCAGCAGCACTAAAATGTCTTGAAGGCGAAATGCAAGCACGCTTAGTTCCAATGAACGAAGAAGAAGAAGCACGTTGCCGTAAAATGGGATTAGAAGATCCTCGTCAACTTCTTATGTTAGATGACTTAGTATCTGGTGACGACGCAATCTTCTCAGCAACAGGCGTATCTGCTGGCGAGTTATTAGATGGTGTGAAATTCCTTGGCGGAGACTTAGCAGAAACATATTCTATCGTTATGCGCTACAAAACAAGAACGGTACGCTTTATTAAAACGCATCACCATTTAGATCATAAGCCTCACTTAAACTTAGATATTTAAAAAAGGAGCCTGTGTAGTATGGAAGAACGTTTCTTTCTTTACGACGATACAGTCGATACAAAAACGCGTTTCGTTAGCTTTATGGGAGAAAATGAGCGCCACGATTTAGCGCTTTTATATTCCGATCGCCATTACGGTAAAACAATTGTCCTTGATATGCAGCGTAATAAATTTGCAATCATCGGCACTGACGATTTAAACGAACCCGGCTACTTAGAGCACGCTTTTTCTGTCTCTGAAGAGATTGCAGAAGAACTTCGCYCATTCTTATTTGAACTTATATAATATTATGGCACCAGCTACCTCGATAGCTGGTGTTTTTTATACATAACAAAGTTTTGAATTTTCAATCTTTTATGTTATACTTATGAGCAAATCTATTTGGAAGAAAGGACGTCTACTACGTATGCCAACATTTACTTTGTAATGGATCAGCAATTGAATAGCATTACTCTCAAAAAAGCTGTGTGCTTTATCAAGGGAGTAGTCTGTTCATTTCCCATTACAAAGGAACGTAACGCATCTGTAGTATGATGTTTACGGAGGTTCCTCTTAAGGGACCCTCCTTTTATTTTTGTCTATTTCTTCCCTATTCATACTGCAAGACATCCAAATAGCTGTATTACGTTCCTTTACCCAATATATACGAGGTGAAGGAAAATGCAGAAAGTACAACTTTCTTGGAATTTATATGAAAATGAATTTGAAACGACAGTCGAAAAACATTGTAAAAATTGCGGGCATACCACCCTTTTTACTGACATAAACGTTCGTAGGCATAACGCAAATGGAAAGAACATTTACCGCTTTGCCATTTATAAATGCTCAAAAGGACATACGTGGAACAAGAAACTTCACATTTATAAGTCTTTTTCTGATCATGTTGAAACGATCGATGTGTTTCAAAAAGAACAAGGTGAGATGATCACTACTATCTCGATTATGCAATATAAAGAAGCTGGCACTACAGAATTAACCATTGTATTAGAAACAGTTTTGGGCTCTCATCGCATGGATAAAGCACTCGCTGCGTATATTTCAGATTGGAGCCGCACCACGATTGTAGACAGAATGAAAAACGGACACATTCAGTTGAACGGACAACAGATGAAACCAAATACAACCCTTTCAGAAGGTGATCTTATTTCAATTTGCTTGTAAAGGGGATAAATGATTATATTTGCCGCGGCGCTGTTTTATTTTTCAAGTAAACCAAAGCCCTATACTTGAGTAAAAAAAATTCCTCTTACGCCTATCGTAAGAGGAATTCTTTTTACTTCTTCACTTTTCGTAATACAAAGTGTGCACAACCAAAATTACAGTACTCGTATAAGTACTCCGATAGTGTACTAATTTTCGTATCATATGTCGCACGTTGGTTACTATCATCAAAGAAGCCGCGCAATCTGAGTTGATCGTACCCCCAGTCACCAACGATATAATCATATTTATTTAAAATTTCTGCATAGCGTTCTTTAAATGCTTCTTCACGAAAACCGTTACGATAGTCTTTAATTACTTCGTATTGAACATTATTAATGCTCATTGTAGCATGAATCTCCTGCTTTTGCTCCATCATTAACTTCCTTTCTAAGCATTCTTCTTTTTATCGTATCACAAAGCCTAACAACCAACAATTTCAAATACAAAAAATTGAAAAGTAGTAAATGCTATGGAGAAGGAGGTGATACATCTTGAAAAAACAAATGATACTCTCTCTTCTCACGCTCTCTTTATTTGTAGGTTGCTACTCGACAAATAAAGCGGAAATGGAACATGAAAAAGGCAGCCGCGTTCTTGTCTCCAATAAAAACGACATGTATCATACAGAAAATACAAATACAAAGCTTACAAGAGTCGGATACTCCTCTAAACAAAAACATGAAGTATCTAACAAACAAGTGGGTGCCATTAACCGCGAGAAGGTAGCTGAAATGATTACAAGTATGACAGTAAATCTTCCGGATGTCACAAATGCTGCTACACTTGTGACCGATGACGAAGTATTTGTTGTATACAAAGCAAAAACAAACGATCCTGCTCTTGTAACAGATCAAGTATATAAAACGGCTTTATCCATCGTTCCCCGTTATTATAAAGCATATGTATCAACAGACCAAAAATTGATCACGCAAATTCAAGGCCTGCAATCTGGTACATTAAACAATAAAGAATATGAACAAAGCCTTGATATGCTAAAACGTGAAATGGGGAAAAATCCGCATTTGAATAATACGCAGAATCAAACATTAAATGACATGCTTAAAAAATAAAAAAGATGGCGGCTGCCCACTTGAGACAGCCCCATCTTTTTATTTTTTACGGTTATCTGCGTATACCGCCATTGCATCGCACATAAACTGTGCTAAACCTTCTCCAAATTGGTCAATATTTTTTGTAAAACGTTCATCATCTACATACATTTGACCTAATCCTTTGAATGCCTCTAATGAATATTGACCGAAGTTTTGCAAGTAATCGTACCATTCTTGAATTGCTTCTTGTGCTTCTTTAGAATCAGGCGCGCCATTTCGAAGTGTAGCCAGCTTTCTATAAATACCATTAAACTCTTCTTGCTTTTCTTTAGGCATGCCAGCTGCTGTCTTATTCGCTTTATCCACAGCTTCGTCTCCCCATCTCTCACGTGCTTCTTGCTCATATGGGTTTTGACTGAAATCAAATCCTTCAAATTTTTCTTTATTCGTCATTTGAATCTCTCCTTTTGTATGCTTAATTGTCTTATCAATTGTCGCAATCACCTTATCCAGTCTAGCTCGCTTCTCGAGCAGCATTTTCTTATGCAATTGAAGCGCTTCTTCCCGGTCAAATGAAGGACTCATGATAATTTCCTTAATCTTCTTTAAAGGGAAGCCAAGCTCTTTAAAAAATAAAATTTGCTGCAATGTCTCTAAATTTTCATTGGAATACAGACGATACCCTGACTCTGTCGTCTCATCTGGGGTTAACAACCCAATTTCATCATAATGATGCAGTGTGCGCACACTAATACCAACTAAATCAGCTACTTCTTTTACCCTCATTGTCATTGTTTCGCCTCCCTTAATACATACAATAAAATATTACGTAACGTGAGAGTCAATAAAAAATGATTATTAAATTATGTGTTTTTTATGACTAAAAGCTCCTCCACTCCACATTCCCTTAAAATTCAGGCATAATATATATGTACATATATTAGAAAGCGGTGAAAAATATGGTTTCAAATGCTGTAATTACCAGTATGATTGTGCAACTAGCGATTTCGGTTCTAGTTCCAATTATTGTACTTGTTTATTTTCGAAAAAAATATCATATAAACTGGAAAGTTGTTGGTGTTGGGGTTCTTATCTTTATTGGATTTTCACAAATTCTCGAAACACCTTTTCACGTATTTATGCTGGGCAATCCAACAACATCGGAAATATTGAAAAACCCATTTCTTTATGCCATCTATGGTGGACTTACTGCCGCTATCTTTGAAGAAGCAGGTCGATTCATAGCCTTCTTCTATTTACTTAAGAAATATCAAGAATATAAAGATGGTTTAGCATATGGAATTGGACACGGAGGGATTGAATCTATTTCAATTGGGGCTCTAGCTAGTCTTCAAACTCTATACTTTGCTATTTCAATCAATAATGGAAGTTTTTCAAAACTTATTGAAAAAGCCCCTCAGCTCAGTCAAGTGCAAGATTTATTACTTAGCACTCCTTCCTATCTCTACCTACTTGGTAGCTTAGAAAGAATCTTAGCTTTGGTCTTACAAATCGCCTTCTCAATGCTTGTATTATACGGCGTAAAACATAAGAAATATATTTTTGTTATATATGCCGGCTTGTTCCATGCATTTATAGACTTCTTTGCAGCTCTTTATCAAAAGCAAGTTATCAACATATTTGTTGCAGAAGGAATCACGCTTATTTTTACAATTTGCGCTTTCATTCTTATTCGTAAAATGAAAGACAAATTAACAATTGAATCAGAAAAAAGCTAAGCCCACGTGAGCTTAGCTTTTTTCTATAGAGGATTTTTTTCCTATTTGTCGAAGTATGTATGGTCAACTTGAAAAATGAGGGATGGATTTTGAAAAAACTTATCGTAGTACGTCACTGTTCAGCAACTGGACAAGAACGAGATGCAGCACTAACAATTGCAGGGGAAAAACAAGCACACTTTCTTGCTAATTTTCTCATACAGAATAACCTGCAAATAGAGTCCATTATTTCAAGCCCTTTTACTCGAGCCATTCAATCCATTGCACCATTTGCATTACGAACCAATCTACCCGTAGGCGAAGATGAGCGCCTAGAGGAACGCATATTAAGCAATAATCCAATGGAAGATTGGCTACAAAAACTAGAATATACTTTTACAAATATAGATATTGCCTTTTTAGGCGGAGAGTCAACAAAACAAGCGATGGACCGCGTCGCATCGCTTATTCAAGACATTTTACAACAAGAACACCAAGTAACATTACTTGTTACACATGGAAATTTATTAACGCTCATTTTAAAGTACTTTGATAATCGGATTGGTTTTCTAGAATGGAAAAACTTAAGCAATCCTGATATTTACGAAATTACACTTGATGAACAAACGACAATCCACAGATTGTGGGGGAAGACCGTTGAAAATTGTTACACGAGATAATATTGAACAAGAACATATCTGCTGTGCAATGTCAGACAAAAAAGTGAAACGTGGTGTCGAGCTAAAAAAAGAGTGGCTAAAAGATCGATTTGAAGAAGGACTTATGTTTAAAAAGCTAGATGTAAAAGGAAAGGTGTTCATTGAACACATTCCAGCTGAGTATGCATGGGTGCCTATCTCTGCACCAGGATACACATTCATCAATTGCTTTTGGGTATCGGGGCGTTTTAAAGGGAAAGGCTATGGTGCACAGCTCTTAGAAGAATGTATGCAAGATTCTAAAGCGAAAGGAAAGCATGGAATCGTTGTTATTTCAAGCAAGAAAAAACGCCCCTATTTATCAGATGGCAGCTACTTAAAGAAAAAAGGGTTTCAAGTATGTGATACAGCACCGCCTTATTTTGAATTACTTGTATACAAACTTGATCCAAATGCTCCTTCACCACATTTCACAGCAAGCGCCAAAGACATGAAGATTCCGAATCAAAACGGCTTGGTTGTCTATTATACAAATCAGTGTCCTTATACTGATTATTACATTCATCAAGAATTAGCCAATATCACTCAGCAATATCATATCCCTTTCGAATGCATTCAGTTGACATCGCGAGAAGATGCGCAACATGCTCCTTGTGCCTTCACGACATACGGAGCTTTTTATAACGGAGAATTTTTAACACATGAAATTTTAAGTGCAAAAAAATTTGAAAAAGTCATGTTGAACATGCAACAAATATAGAAAGGGGCATTACAAAAATATGTACGAAGAAGTAATCTCTTTATTACATAAGACAAATGTTTCTTATGAAAAATTTGAACACGAACCAGTTCTCGATTATGAAACAGATCGTGTTGTTCGTGAACGCCTTGGCTTGCAGGGTGCTCCAAGTAAAAGCTTATTTTTAAAATCAAAATCTGGATCCTATTACGTTTTCTTCACATTGGAAGGAACTCGTCTCGAGAAAAACGAAATGAAGGAAATCACGGGGCAGCGCTTATCAATTTGTTCACCTGATGAACTAAGAGAACAAACAGGATGTATTCCGGGATGCGTCGCTCCTTTTGGTTATTCACAGAATGTAACAATTATTGTGGATAGTTCCGTCTATGCCTATGACAAAATTTTAATTACACCGGGTGTTCC